>NZ_JAMDJP010000003.1:0-267343 GCF_023475945.1 Shewanella sp. 8A | reverse complement strand
TACGGGCGAGTGCTTCTGAGAGTTGCATAAAAAATCCGATGACATGAGGTCATCGGATTTTGATCTTTTCAGCGAGATCGTCAAGCGATCTGTCTTAACTGATCGGCATTACTCATAAGGCGTCTATTTTATTGAAGAATATTCTACTAATAATCTTCATTGGCTTCTTGAAGTCGCTGCTTGCGCTCCTGAGCCTCTTCATAGGCAGCTTGAATTTCATCCAAAACAGAACTGACGTCGGCATCGACTAATACTTCAGTAAAATGACCTGTTAACTGCGTATCAGGCTTTAACTGACCCGCCTCAAATAAGGCCCACATTTCTTTCGCGTATTGAGTCTTGAGCAATTCAGGTGCGTACTGGCCATAATATTGCGTCATGTTATTGACATCCCGCTCCAACATCCATTTAGCATGATTATTCGCTGCCGCATCTACCGCTTGGGGTAAATCAATAATGACAGGGCCTTGATCATCGACTAGGACATTAAATTCGGACAAGTCACCATGTACTAAGCCTGCGCAAAGCATACGCTTGACATAAGTCATCACTAAAGCGTGGTCATGTATAGCTTTCTCAGCGCTAAGGCTGACATCATTAAGGCGAGGCGCAACATGACCTTCACTATCGGTGACTAATTCCATGAGTAACACACCATCGTAGCAACCGTAAGGGGTTGGTACTCGCACTCCGGCATCAGCCAAGCGAAACAATGCATCTACCTCAGCGTTTTGCCAGACTTCTTCCATTTGCTCACGGCCAAATTTAGAGCCTTTTTCCATTGCGCGAGCGCGACGGCTATTTCGGACTTTGCGCCCCTCTTGGTAAACCACCGCCTGCTTAAAACTACGTTTGTCCGCTTCCTTGTAAACTTTAGCGCAGCGAATATCTTCACCACAGCGCACAACGTACACAGTAGCTTCTTTACCGCTCATTAACTGGCTGATGACTTCATCAACCAGTCCTTCATCAACCAGTGGTTGGATTCGTTTAGGAGTTTTCATACCGACCTTATACCTTAGTTAGGCCTAAGATGGAATGTGCCGGGCAAATCTTCATATATAAAGCAGCCTTCTACCAATAATGAATAACAAAATGAGGGTAAGCATACCCGACTTCAGTAAAAACTAAAGCACCTAGCGTAGGAACACAAGAGCAAAAAATGGTGGATTTAAAGCCAATACATTTGCAGAGAACGACACATTATCTCCTTGATTGCCCCAAACAAATACTTGCTCGCTTCATCAGCAACATGTTAAATCCCACAACCATTAAACACACAACGAGATCACTCTGCCGTAAGTGACGGCGGCTTTAAGCCGTTACCCAAGCATTAACTACCTTCAGAATAATCTTAAAATGGTTTTCCACGTTTGTTATGGGGTATCAATGCCTATTTTGAGCAAAAATGAGGGGATATCGCCAAAGTGTTACCCCAAGCTATTGAAAGTATTAAATTATCACAAACTCAACCCGTTAGCACTATCCACCGAGTATGTTGTGATAAAGTAGGGTAACCAAGCCAGCTTGGTGCTGCTAAATAACCGCACAAAGGGCGAAATATAGCGCTAGATCTCCTCAGTACTAAGCTTTATGCTGATGCCACTTTTGGAACTCTTTTGATAATAAAATGCGATACCTAAACTTTGCATTCGCTCTGACAGCCCTCTCCCTCACTCAATGCACGAGTCTTTCACTCGAAGAATGCCGTGATAATGACTGGTACGCCACTGGCTTAGCCGATGGTAACCGCGGTGCTGCTGCGAGTAGGCTCAACCAATATCAACAGGACTGCCGTGAATTTAATCTCAAGGTTGATGCGACGCAATGGCAGCAAGGATATCAACAAGGATTAATGAGTTATTGCTTGCCAGAAAATGGTTACCGTATTGGTTTGGCGGGAGAATATTACTACGGCGTCTGTGATAACAATCAATTTGTTGAACGCTACAATCAAGGACATGAACAATATCTGATTAATAAACGTTTAGCAGAAATAGCCGATCGCTTAAATGCTATTGACAGCGAGATTAGCAGTATCAATAACAAACTAAATAATCTCACCGACAAAGCCGAATTACTAAGGCAAAAAAATATTTTATTGAATGAGAAGAACCATCTTCTGGACGAAAGTTTACGTCTGCGCCATGGAGATATCCGTTTTCAATTTAGGTTCTAATTGAAAAGTTAACCCATATAATCACTTAGAGATGCCTTTTTCGAAAACTTTAGTATCGATAAGGCTGACTTTGTTCGCGACGTTACTGTTTTTAACCTTCGGAACACGTAGGAAAAAACTATAATAAAGCAGGCTTGCTGAGGTCCACGCAATCGCCAAACTCCATAAGTCATGACTTAAAAAATGAGCACCGCGCAGTTCTTGGGCAAAACCAAAAATAGCCCCTAATCCAATCCCAAAGAGTAAGCCAAACTTTGCGTAACGAGGATAGTACTCCTTGAGCACATAATAACTCGCGACCCAAGCAAAACCGCTACTAGAATGTCCTCCAGGAAAGCACTGACCAAACTCAGCCCCTTCTGGTAAGCGTGCAAACAGAGAGCTATGCAACATACGCCCACCAAATTCAATGGCATCCCAAGGGCAAGTCATATGAGTGAAACTCTTACCTAAGCGAACCAACAACACGCTAGCAAGAACACTACAGAATAAATAGATAAAACCTTTACGATAAACACGCAACGTCTCAAGTCGAAAGCTTAGGCCAATGCAAGCAACAACCGCTATGGCGAACAAAATCACCAGATTACGTCCTGTCACATGCAAGATACTTTCGGTAAGCCAATGCCCTCGTAAAGGCCATGAACTGACACCTCCCTGCCAATTGAATAATAGGCTGGCAAAGCGCATATCAGCATGAGTCCATTCAAGCCCCAAAATAATTACCGTAAATACGAGCCATGGAACAAACAAATATCCCTTTGCAAACTGAAGAAATGTCGTCCTAACATTGCTTTTCATATTCTGATGCACTTATTTATCCAATCACCAAAATCATAGCTTCGAGGATAAGGAGAAATTCTTATCAAAAGCTTAAGACATTTTACCGAAAAAATAACAAAAACCTTACAACCCCACAGGTTGAACGCTGATTAAAAACAACTAAGGGATGAAATGATTATAGTGAATCAATAACCATGTGCTTAATGGATGAGCCTCCCATGCCCTAAAACTTCGTACTCCAACTGTCTCAAAAAGTCGGTTATTTACAGATACAACAATCGATAGGAGTAAATCAGGGCGTCACCAACATTGCTGGAAAACTGGCAACAAACCTAAGGACAACGAATAGTTAGGTCACGGACTTTACTGCGGGATAGTGATAGACAAACCGTTAGAGCAAGCTGCATTCAACATCCAACAGGGCCGTTAAAGATAACGAAATGAGGTTACCAATCTGAGCCCCCATAAGACATAATAGCTGAGCAAAATCGCTAATAAAAAGCCCCCGCAACCTAGATTGTGGGGGCTTTACTATGAGGGGTTAGCTCATATTCAACAATAATTACTTGTAAGTCGCTTCGCGTTTTTTCGCTTCGGCATCCCACTTAGGTAATGTGTCTTTCTTGAATGCTTCTTTCTCTGCATTCATCTTGTCCATATCCATACCTAGTGCAGCTTGAGCTTTCGCTTTGGTAGAGATATCTGGGATAGCAACTGGATCTGTTAAACCTTTTTTCGCTAACAATTGTGCCAACTTAACTCGAGCATCGGCCGCTTTATTAACTGACGTACCCAACACTCGTAGCGCTTCTTCAGGAGCGTGAGCCGCAACACCGTGCGAAGCAATGGCGAAGTCCCAGCGCCATTGAGCGTGGCGGATATCCGTTAGGATTGGCTTCATCTCGGCTTCAGTAGCCCCTAATTCCCATGCTTTAGCGGCTTCGAAGTGCGCCTTCACTAATTGTTCTTCCGCTTTAAGTTTCATTTCTTTAACTTTAGCTTTGCGCTCATTAGTGACACCCACTAAGAATTCTTTCGTTTGGCTATGGCAAGTTGCACAGGTTTCTTCGAAACGATCGAATGGGTTACCGACTTTATGGTCAGTGAACTTCTTACCTTCTGGGCTAGTCACTTTAGGCATATGACAGTCAACACAACTGACATTATTTTTACCATGAATACCCATCTTCCAAGTTTCATAACCTGGGTGTTGTGCTTTTAACATTGGCGTTTTAGACAGTGCATGAGTCCAATCAGAGAACTCAATACCATCATAGTAAACTTCCATTTGCTCAACGGTTACGCCCATATCCCAAGGGAATTTTACGAAGTTCTTTCTGTCTTCTTTCTTCTCGAAATAGTATTCAACGTGACACTGAGCGCAAACCATTGATTGCTTGTCTTTCTTGGATGCTTTATCAAATGGAGTGCCAATAGCCTCCATAGCACGATCAACATAAGGACGAGAAATACGTAATTTTGGTGAGCCTTTTTCATGGCAATCGCCACAGCCAATAGTATTGGTCACTTCTGGACCACCTTTGGCCCATTTACCTTTGAAGTACCCGTCTTCACCTTGCTCTTCGATTAAGCGAGGTACGTCTGGGCTCTTACAGCTCCAACAGGCCATTGGCATTGGACCATCTTCCGCATTGGCTGGAGCGCCTGTACGCAGAGTATTACGCACATCAGTCACGGCATACATATGGCCGCGAGGTGCGTTGTAATCTTTAGCAAAACTATAACCCGCCCACAGAATAACCATATTAGGATCCTGTGCTAACGCATCAACTAGCTCTTCACTCTTTGCAGTGTCATGCCAGCTATTATATTGATTTTTAAATTTATCTTTATAAACTTCATTGCGAGGCTCAGTTTTATCACTCGCCATCGCACTCGCCGCCATGAAGCTCGCGGCAACCAATGCACTCAGTGCAAAGGACTTACCTGTCATCTTCTTCATCATCTCATCTCCGTGTTGCATTATTTTAATAAATCACGACATCTCCAGCGCCAAAGTTAGTGGCTTAACCCCTCCAAAGACATACCCCTTAGGAGGTATCTGGAGCGAAGTTTGCGCTAGATCAAAATGTAATAGTGTTGTTGTTCACACTTTTATGTTTTTGTTAATGTAGTACATTATTTTCTAATGTAAAACACGACTAAAGTGCTATTAAATCAACGGCCATATATTAGGTAATGGACATATGAAACGAGGCAGCCTTACCTCAAAAATTTTGGGTTTAATGTTAGTACTGATTTTACTTTCCAGCAGCCTAGCCATCTTCGCAATCATCAATTTGTCTTACAGTTTAGGCGATGCAAAGGCCATCAACGCCTCGGGTTCACTGCGGATGCAAAGTTACCGGCTGATGTTTTATGCCAATTCCGGCAGTGACGCCGCCCAAGAGAAAATTACCGAGTTTGAAAATACCTTGCATTCCGAGGCATTGCAACCCTCCACGGGTTGGCTTAGCCCGAAAAAGATCGCCGAACAGTATCAACTCGTTATCGATAAATGGCTGGTGATGAAGTACTACATTGAGCAGGAAAACTCCCGCGATTACGCCGCCTCGCTTAAAGACTTTGTCGATACCATTGATTTGTTGGTGTTAGAAATGGAGCACCACGCTGCCTTTAAGCTGCGCCTACTCGCCGCGAGTCAGATTTTTGGACTCGGACTGATGCTCGCCATCGCCTTTTTAGCGGTACGTTTTACCAAGCGAAAAGTCGTAGTGCCCTTGCAGCAGTTAATGGAATCGGCCAACACCATTTCAAAGGGTAACTTCGAGATAGAAATGCCCGAGACCGAATATATTGAACTCACGGCTCTGACCGATGCACTGCAAAAAACCGCGCGAGAGCTAGCCACACTCTACGGTAACTTAGAGTCACAAGTGGCCGAAAAAACCTTAGCACTGACACGGGCGAATAATGAACTGGCCTTTTTATACGACACTCTGTTAACACTTAATGCCAATAAGCTGGACTATAAGGCCCTCAAAGCAGCATTAAATCAGCTAAAAGATTATGAGTCGATCGAGTATTTGAGGCTGATTATCCAATACCCTGAGCAGGAGCTCGAAGTCGTAGAAGCCGATGGTGGCTGGCCAGAAGGCGCTCACAACAACATCCGCTTTCCGCTACAATTTGAGCAGGCTGATTTAGGTTATTTAGAGCTTATCTCAACCCAAGATATTAATACTCCGTTGTTTAAAAACTTTGCCATTATGCTTACTCGCTCCATCGTTATTCATAACGCTACCGAACAAAGACAACAGTTAGCCCTAATGGAAGAACGTGGTGTTATCGCAAGGGAATTACATGATTCACTCGGGCAAGTGCTTTCTTTCCTAAAAATCCAAATTAGCTTGCTGCGCAAAAATTTAGATCTTAGCTGCCGCAATCCTACCATTGAGGGACAACTCACAGAGATCAACGAAGGGGTTAGTACAGCCTATGTACAACTCCGAGAGTTACTATCCACCTTCAGATTAACCATTAAGGAGCCCAATCTGAAGAATGCGATGGAAGCAATGCTTGAGCAGCTCAGAGCAAAAACCGATATCAAGATCCACCTCGATTATAAGCTTTCCCCCCAATGGCTAGAGGCGAAACAACATATCCATATTTTGCAGATCACCCGAGAAGCAACGCTCAACGCTATCAAACATGCCCGTGCTAGCCATATCAATATTCGCTGTTATAAAGATGAGCATGGTATGGTTAATATCAGTGTAAGTGATGATGGTGTAGGCATTGGCCATATTAAAGAACGGGATCAGCACTTCGGCATAGGCATCATGCATGAACGTGCCAGCAAATTAGGCGGCACGGTTGTATTTAGCAGCAATGATCCGCAAACTAGTCGCAAAGGAATCACTGGACAGCTCGAGCCAGAAAATCCAGACTCGCCCCTTGAACCCCATAGCACATCCAATTTATCACAGGGCACCAAAGTCACTTTAATCTTCCCTTCTCAACAGGAGCCTACACATGGGTAAACCTTATTCTGTTCTGGTGGTCGATGATCACCCTCTCTTACGTAAAGGTATCTGCCAATTGATCGCCTCAGATCCAGACTTTAACCTCTTCGGTGAAGTGGGTAGCGGTTTAGATGCTTTAAGCGCCGTAGTAACTGATGAACCTGACATCGTCTTGCTCGATCTCAATATGAAGGGAATGACTGGCCTCGATACCCTCAATGCCATGCGCCAAGAAGGCGTGACTTCACGAATCGTGATCTTAACCGTTTCAGATGCAAAACAAGATGTTATTCGCCTATTACGTGCGGGAGCTGACGGTTACTTACTCAAAGATACCGAGCCAGATTTGCTGCTCGATAAACTCAAAAATGCCATGTCAGGCCACAGAGTGATCAGCGAAGAAGTTGAAGAATATCTCTATGAACTCAAAAATGCCGCCGATGAACAAGAATGGATTTCAAGCCTCACCCCAAGGGAGCTACAGATCCTGCAACAACTGGCGGAAGGATTAAGTAATCGTATGATTTCAGAGCATTTACACATCAGTGAAGGCACTGTGAAAGTGCATGTCAAAAACCTGTTGCGTAAAGCTAATGCCAAGTCGAGAACCGAAATGGCTGTAAGATATTTGAACAATTGATATTGGATAAGTGATAGACTTACTCCATTAAATAATAAAGGCAATCAATAGATTGCCTTTATTATTTGTTGATATTCACAGCGGGCGGTTATAGCCCTTTTTGCACAAATTCATACCAACTAAGTAGCGCTTCTTCTAAATCTTCTAGCCCACAGTAAGCCTCAGATTCAGCATCATAGAGGGACATCGCCTCTTCGAGTTCATAATCCTGCTCAAATCCTAAAGCATTAGCGTAAATTCGTGCCTGCTCCTCATCCAGATCTAAGGTAATATCTTTGCCGATAAAACGCCAAGAAACTCGCTTACCTGTTTGAATTTCTTTGATAATATCGAGCACTTGCTGAATTTTGGCTAACTCAGGCCCCAACTCTTCTGAAAACCATTGGCCCAGTACCTCATGGTCCATGCTAAAGCTGGCTAAATACGTGCCAGTCAAACTGTTACGCCGAAATTCATATTCCATTTTATCTTCTCAATACATTACAACTAAGGCTAATTTTAATCTATTTCATCATAAGTTGCTTGGCCAGCAATTTACTCATCTAGCGCTGAGGTTATTGTGAGAGGAAACGACGCTAGGCTTCATTTCCACTGTAAAATCAGTTAGCTTTACCCGATGATTTAGCATGAGATGGAATGTGACATGCACGAAGGATTTATCTATAGCATAGTGCTTAGCGGCGCACGAGCTGGCTCAACCTTAAGCCCAGAACAACTTGAAAATTGGGACCCTAAGGACGGGTTGATTTGGGTACACCTACGTTATCGCCACAAAAAGGCTCGCCATTGGGTGTTAAACAGCGGTCTTAATAAAGTCGAAACCGATGCCCTGCTCGCCCAAGATACTCGCCCTCGAGCCGTATTGGCAGGGGAAGGCGTATTACTCGCACTGCGCGGCATTAACTTAAATCCAAACTCAGCACCTGAAGATATGGTGGCCGTGCGAATTTACGCCGATAGACAGCGCATTATCTCCACCTGTGATCGCGAGTTGCAATCGATTAAAGATGTGGCAGAACTGATCATGGAAGGCACAGGCCCCACCACCACAGGAGATTTTCTCCTCGCCATTTGTGAAAAACTGACTACACGTAAAGTCGATTTTATCGATACGCTAGAGGAGCAACTTTCAGAATTAGAAGAACAAGTTGTTTCTGGCAATGTTAAAGATTTACGTACTGATATTGCCGAACTACGCCGACAAACCGTAGCCTTGCGCCGCTATTTAGGCCCACAGAAAGAAGCCTTCACTAAGATGCTGTCCGATCAATTTGTGCTGTTTAATGAACCCGAAAAACTTAAGATGCGCGAAACCACGGATAAGCTTATTCGCACAATTGAAGACTTAGATGCACTGCGCGACCGAGCCAATGTGACCCAGGAAGAATTACTCAGCCAGCAATCGGAGCAGCTAAACAAGCGCTTGTATTTCTTATCCTTAGTCTCGGCAATTTTCTTGCCTCTAGGCTTTTTAACCGGTTTGCTTGGGGTCAATATCGGCGGTATTCCCGGTGCGGATAACGCATGGGCTTTTGCGACCTTCTGCGGCATTTTAATATCGCTGGTTGCCCTGCAAATGGCGCTCTTCTATCGCTTTAAGTGGTTGTAGACTGTAATAAAAAACGCCAATCTCGAGATTGGCGTTTTGTTTTGCAGATTGCCGTTAATACGGCAATTCAAACAGGTTGGTCATGACTTTATAGAGCTCTGTGCCTTGATGCACCGACGCCGAGGCAAAATGGAGTATAGGCACACAATCCTGCGGCAAACTGAGTGCCGTCAGCTCCTGCGCACTGCCATATAAGTCGAGTCGCAGCAGATTGACTAAGGTCTCACCCGCAGCAAGCGGCTCTCCCACGGGCGCCACATATTCCACCAAGCCAGCCATAGGCGCATGGTACTTTTTGTAATCCTTAAGATAACAGCCAAAACGCGGCATCTTAACGGGTTCCACTTGCTCGGCAATCACCCCGCGATGACTTAAATAGGCCAAAATGCCTTTAGCATCGACTAAAGCATCCTCAAGGCAAATGCGTTCTTGGCTCGCCAGTTCCAAGGTAAAAGCTGAAACGGCGATATTGAGATCCCGCCCCTGCGCTTTTGCCACTTCACTCAATTGCCACCAAGGACAAAATGCCGCCTCATCCATTGCGCCACCAAAACTATTAGGGATCACCAGTGTGTAAGGAATCGTGAAAAACTGCGCCGCTGCAATATCATATTCAGGGCAATACAAATGTTTACAGGATTTAGGCCCAGTATGCAGATCGAACACTATATCCGCCGCATGGGCCATAGCCTGTAAGCTAACCGCCAATCTGTGGCCCGTGGTCACACCCCAATCGTTACGTAACCGCTGCTGGCAAGCTTCAATCAAGGTGCTGCGATATGCTTGAATAAGTTCGCTATCGCTAAGCTCAGCATGTTCACTGTACCAAGCGGGTAAATCTATCGCGTGATTTAAGTACTCACGATTCCAGTTTACGCCAGTGATAGGGTCAAAACGCCCCAGTGTAAACTCACCGCTTTTTTGATTAATTCCCAGCGGATTAGCCAAGGGCACTAAGGTAATTTCCCCTAAGATGTGGCAATTTTCCAGCTGTTTCATCAATTGATAAATCACCGCATTACCTTGCACCTCAGCGCCATGGACATTAGCCTGAATATACACTTTAGGGCCAGATACGTGACCACTTGGCTTGAAGTGATAAATCGGTAGCGTCAGAGCCTGCCCTGCGGCAAGCTCCCCAATTTGCAGAGACGATGTCGTCGGCAACATACTAAACGCCTTCAAACAAATTTTCGTGCAACGCTTTAACCACTTGTGCCGCTTCGGATTCGGCCACTAACACACACAAGTTATGCGGGCTGGCACCTTGGCAGATCATGCGCACATTATGGGGTTCGAGCACTTCAAACACGCGGCGACAAATACCCGCAGTCGTAGCGATGCGATTACCGATAATCGCCACGAGGGCTAAACCATCCTCCACGCGCACGCGGCAATGTTGCGATAATTCTTGCAGTAACGCTTCACTTAATAAACCTTGTCCGCTTGAATCGGAGCCGGTTTTATCTAGAGTGAGCGATACGTTAACTTCGGAGGTGGTGATCAAATCCACACTGATCTTGTGTCTTGCCAATGTGGCAAAGGTTTCAGCCAAGAAGCCCTGCGCATGCAGCATTTGTAGGCTGTGCAGATTGAGTAGCGTCTGGTCGCGGCGCAGCGCCACCGCGCGGAACACGGGTGCATCTTCAACCTGATGGCGGATCCAAGTGCCACCCTTTTCAGGCTCCTTGCTTGAACCGACAAACACTTGAATTTGTTGGCGCACGGCCGGAAGAATCGTCGCAGGATGTAATACTTTGGCACCGAAGGTCGCCATTTCAGCGGCTTCGTTAAAACTGATTTCGGCAATAGGATGGGCGTTTGGCGCGAGGCGCGGATCGGTCGTGTAAATCCCGGCCACATCGGTCCAAATCTCAACCGCTGAGGCTTTTAACGCTTCGGCTAACAGTGCCGCTGAATAGTCGCTACCGCCACGGCCGAGAGTTGTGGTTTGCCCCGCTTCATCTGAGCCAATAAAACCTTGAGTCACAATCACTTGCTCAGATAACAGCGGCAGTAAATGCTCACTCGATAGCAAAGCAATTTGCTCAACCTGTGGCTCTGCGCGGCCAAAATGGCTGTCGGTGCGCAGCACACGGCGCACATCGAAGGCACTTGAGTTGGCGCCTTTTTCGCGCAATACCGCCGCAAATAATGCCGACGAACACTGCTCGCCAAGGGACAATAACTCATCCATGGTGGCCTTGCTGCGCTGGAACGCCAGCGCTTCGCTTAATACCGCCATACGGCTTAACAGCTTATCTAATGCGGCAGCAACATCGTTAGGGCGACCCAGTTTATCTAAGATAGCGTATTGAATCTGCGCAATTTGCTTTAATCGTTGTAAGCGACCATCGTCGTTAATTGACTCCTGGGTCAGTTCAACCAACAGGTTCGTCACGCCACTGGAGGCGCTAACCACCACTAAACGGCAATCGGGATTGCCCAGTACGATATCGGCGCAGCGATTCATTGCACCGTAATCGGCGACTGAAGTACCACCAAACTTTGCGACAACAAGAGACATTAGCGCACCTCCGCAGAAGAAGAAGACACGGCACAAACTAGGATAAGATATTGATTAACTAACATGATTACGCTCCGAACTAACTTCGTTCGAAGAGCCTGGTGCTCAATGATACGCACCCCAATAGAAGGGAAACAGCAATCGTCACCAGAAGCTCTCCACCAATTACAGGTGACAATCGTTAGGATTCAGCCTAAGCGACCGACATAAACATGCAGCAACCATATCTATGCCTCGGCGTTAATCTCCCTCATCAATCATCGCTGGAGTTTGTGCTCCTCTGACTGACTACCTAGTTAACGCTCCTCTTCTGTTCCTTTCCGCCGGAAAGGGACGAAAAAAGTAGCAATAAACCCCTAATGAAGTCAATGCTAATTTCACACACTATATACAAATTCAATAAACGCATTTAAAAACAATGGGAATTTAAAACGTTTGCGACTCATGCCAAATGAGAATAGGGAAAAATCAATCAGATCTAGCAAAGAAGAAAAACAAACTAGCCTTGCCGTGAGATCAGCAAAGCTTAGTCAGAGGAGCGATTAAAAGCGTCAATCGCGGTTAGGTGACCAAGTCCGGTAGCTCATAAACCAAACGCACATAGTCGTTAAATCGACCTAAACACACCTCTGTTTGCCCGGCTAATGTACAAGGCACTAAACTCACCTCGCCCTGTTCCACCATGTAGATAGCGTATTGATTAAACTTTTTCCCCAACTGCAAGGCCATGCTGCGATCAATAAACACGGCCCAGCTCTTCTCCATATGGGATAAATCTGGCGATGCCCCAATCAGTGCACGATAGGGACTGCCTAATAATTCAATTTCACGTAGAAGTTGGCGGTCGAGTAATCGGTTTTGGCTGGGAGTGAGGGGGGTTGAAGCGGGATTATGGGCGGTAATTACAGCAAAGGAAAAATCACAGGATAATGCTTGAGTAAGCAAAAACAACGGCGTTTGATAATGCTGCCACAAATCTTGAGTCATGTTGTCCATTGGTAGTCTAGTCGAAAAATGAACCCGCGCTAGTTTAACAGAGAGCCTAAAAAATCCAAAGAGGCGTGAACTGGCTCACAAGAATTAAAAATACATTAGTTATACTAATCAATGACTAAAGTAAATATCATGGTAAATCAGCGTCTCAGCCTGAAATTTGTTAACATTTCATTTGTTAACAAATGCCTAAAACGAGTACAATGTCGTCATTGGCCAGTTAAGCAGATAACATTAAGTTTGCTTAATCTTGACAAGGGTTTGTTAGATTCCTCTGCGAAATCACCTTATGCTGGCCAGACATCTTTTAAAATGTGTTCTACATTTGATTTATCATTTAAACATTTTAAAAAAAAACAATAGTTAAGGAACTATTTTTAACTATTGCTTATCGAAGTTGATACTGGTTACGTTTTATCGTATTACACTTTAAACGTTCACTTATATACATCCTGACGTGTAGCCGTGAAGATCTTCCCTTTGAAGCACAGAGCAGTAAGTGGAAGTATCAACATTTTATGAATATAAGAATCCGATGTAAGTGATTCTTATGGTTAGAATATTGGTTAAAATTTAGGTACTTAATATGCAAAATCCGCACATTCTGATCGTTGAAGATGAAGCCGTTACCCGTAACACGCTAAGAAGTATTTTCGAGGCAGAAGGGTATGTGGTAACTGAGGCCAATGATGGCGCAGAAATGCATAAGGCTATGCAGGAAAACAAAATTAACCTCGTGGTTATGGACATTAACCTACCAGGTAAAAACGGTCTGTTGTTGGCACGTGAATTACGTGAAATCAACAACATCGGTCTGATCTTCTTAACAGGCCGTGACAACGAAGTCGACAAAATCCTTGGACTTGAAATTGGCGCGGACGATTATATTACCAAGCCGTTCAACCCTCGTGAATTGACGATTCGTGCTCGCAACCTTCTGACTCGTGTTAATAGCGCAGGCAATGAAGTCGAAGAAAAGAGCTCTGTAGAATACTATCGTTTTAACGATTGGAGCCTAGAGATCAACAGCCGTTCTCTCGTCAGCCCACAGGGTGAATCTTACAAACTGCCACGTAGCGAATTCCGCGCTATGCTGCACTTTGTTGAAAACCCAGGCAAAATCTTAACTCGTGCCGATCTACTGATGAAGATGACTGGCCGTGAGTTAAAGCCACACGACCGTACTGTTGACGTGACAATCCGTCGTATTCGTAAGCACTTCGAAAGCTTGCCAGATACGCCAGAAATCATCGCTACCATTCACGGTGAAGGCTACCGTTTCTGCGGTAACTTAGAAGACTAATCTTCAACTTACCGTTTGAACGCCATAAAAAACCAGATCCCAGGATCTGGTTTTTTTATCTCTGCAAAAAAGGTTTTAGCTGTACGAAATAAAGCAAACTGGAAATCCAAATTACAACTCAGTGAACTGGAATATTAAGCGCCAGATAAGTATTGAGTGTGTTGTGATTAAACTAAGCAGCGTACTGTTAAATAAATAGGCTTAACTCAGAATCATACAAAATAAAAAAGAGTGGGGATGTTGCCCCACTCTTTTAAAAACGCCACTCTGGCATAAATACCAGTCTGATATAAATGCCAACCTAATGCTGAGTTATTTGCCGCTTTTAAGCTGTCTATTGAGGAAATCCGCCAGCGAGCGGTATAAGTGATTACGCACTTTCTCACCGCGCATCGAATGCTTAGACCCCGGATAATCAATCATCTGGAATAATTTACCTTCGTCCTGCAACGCCTTATACACGCGAGTACTGTTTTCAAACAACACGTTATCGTCGGCCATACCGTGGTACATCAACAGCCCCGACTGGTAGTTTTTCACATAGGGGAACACGCTACTGGCTTCGTAACCCTGCTCATTATTCGCGGGATGAGCAAGATAACGTTCGGTGTAGTGAGTGTCGTACAAGCGCCAATCGGTGACGGGCGCGCCCGAAATCGCCGCCTTAAAGTAATCTGGCGCCTTAAACAAACTCATCAAGGCCATATAACCGCCGTAGCTGTGGCCATAAATCGCCACATTATCGCTATCAACAAAGGGCAAGCTGCGCAGATAATCGACGCCAACCTTTTGATCGTTCACTTCGGCTTCGCCCAAATGACGATAAATCACTTGCTCAAACTGAGTGCCTCTGTGGGCACTGCCACGGTTATCCAGTTGAAATACCACATAACCTTGCTGCACTAAGTATTGGGTAAAGTAATCCTGCTCACTCCAACTATTCGTCACCAACTGCGCATGTGGGCCGCCATATACGCGCACGACTACAGGGTACTTTTTGTTCGCATCGAAGGGCACAGGTTTAAAAAGGCGCGTTTGCAAGATTTGCCCATCTTCGGCTTTAAGCTCTTTAAACTCAGGCAATTGCCAAAGTCCGGCATAGTCATACAGAGGATGACCTGCCTTGACTTGGTTCTGCTCTACCCAGGCCAAATGTTGGCCCTTATCACCGTGTAAACTGATCTGGGGTGGCTGAGATAAACTATTGAAATAATCCAGATACACGCTTTGACTATCGGCAAATACCGGATCGTGCATCCCCGCCTCGCGGCTCACGCGCTCAACCTTGCCACCCGCTAACGGCACGCGGTAAAGGTGTTTTTCGATTGGGGTATCTTTACGGCCAGTGAAATACACCCAACCTGCGGTTTCATCAATATATTCCAGCTCATCGACAGCCCAATTGCCCTTGGTCAGTTGTGTCTTCAGCTTACCTTTTAGGTCAAAAAGATAGAGATGATTAAAGCCGTCACGCTCCGAGGCCCAAATAAAGGCCGATTGTTGCTTTAAGAAGTGCAGGTCGTTGTTAAGATTCACCCAAGCATCGCTGCGCTCTTTGACTAAGGTTTTCGGCTTGGTCAGCGAATCTAAGGCAACCAGTTGCAGGTCTAATTTTTGTTGATCGCGGCTCTGCCATTGAAAGGATAAATGCTTGCTATCGGGCAACCAATCGACGCGAGGCAAATAAATATCCTTGTTTTTATCATCGCTTAAGGTGACCCAATTGATACCTTTATTATTAAGGGTCACAACGCCCAGTTGGATCTCGACATTGTTTTTGCCCGCCGCCGGATAACGCTGCTCGGTAAGCTTAATGCCATCGGCGTAGATTTCATTGCGGGTGACTAACTCAACGCCTGACTCATCGATACGGGTAAAGGCGATGGCCGACTCATCGGGCGCCCACCAGTAACCCGTCATACGATCCATTTCTTCCTGCGCCACAAATTCTGCCATGGCATTTTTAATCGCGCCGCCACCGTCGGTGGTCATGGCCTCAAGCTTTTTCGTTGCAAGATTAAGCACATACAGATTTTGATCCCGCACGAAGGATACAAAGTTACCCTTGGGCGATAGGCGCGCATCGGTGGCAAAGCCCTCGCCTATCGGCAGTTGGCTAACGCTGTTATCCGCTAAGGAGAAGTAATACAAATTACCCGAGGCAGGGATCAACAGCGCCTTGCTATCGTCCGCCCAGAAATATTCCATAATGCCGTCGCCATAAATACGTTGGCGCTCGCGGCGAGCCTTTTCTTCATCGGACAGTTCATTGCTCGCCAGCTTATCGGCGTTCAGCAATAGGCTAGATTCGCCCGTCTTCACATCCATTTGCCAGAGATCGTAAAAGTTTTGGTTATCTTTACGTCCAGCCAGATAAGTCACCCTTTGGCCATCGGGGGATAACTTTAATCCACGGGGACTCGTACCCGCCAAGGCAGGAGACGCATTCATGCGCTCGATAGTCAGCGGCGTTGTGCCGCCCTCAAGTGCATAGGCGGGGGTAAATATCGCGCTAGAAACCATGGCCAGTTGACTCGCTATCAGTAGGGATGAGGCGCCCAATGTCACCGAGCGCAGGGAAGAAGCTAACCCATTTTTAGTCATTATTATTCCTTGGAAGCATATTCGCCCTTGATGGACGATGAAAAACTGCCGCCATTGTGCCAAGGCACAGCCTAAATAAAAAGCGCAGGCAATATACAGATACAAATTAGCAGGCAAACTCCAGCGGTTAGCTCAATTTTCAAGATAACTAACATCGCCTTGCGATAACAGATAACGGTAACAACCTAAATTGCGTAAAACCCACAGCAACATCGCTGAAATTGTCGACTAACTGAGTTATTATTCGCGGCAAATAATGAAATTGACCTCAATGTTGAACCCCTAAAGGACCTAACATGCAGACTCTTGCCCAGCACTTAACCTCAAAGGCAGTGAACGAATCCCTCGCGCAACTGATTTTGACCTTAGCCGACACCTCCAAAGCCATCAGCCATGCCGTGCGTCACGGTGCCTTAGCCGGTGTGTTAGGCGCGACCGAACAGGAAAACGTGCAAGGTGAAACCCAGAAGAAACTGGATATCATCACCAACGATATGCTCAAAGATGCATTAAAAGCCGACGGAACAGTGCGCGGCCTCGCCTCTGAGGAAGAAGATCATGTGGTTGAAGTCAGCGCCAATGGTCAATATCTGGTATGTTTCGACCCTCTAGATGGTTCATCGAATATCGATATCAACTCACTTGTCGGCACAATTTTCTCCGTATTGCCAGCAACAAAAGGGCCCGCACCACAGGGTGAGTTAACCGAGGCGAGCTTCCTACAATCTGGCCGCAATCAGTTAGCCGCAGGTTATGTGCTCTACGGCCCATCAACCATGCTCGCGCTCACCACAGGCCAAGGCGTGCAACTCTTTACCCTGCACCCAGAAACCAACGAATTTTTACTGACCAACGCGGCCATGAGCATCAGCCCAGACACCCAAGAGTTCGCCATTAACATGTCGAACCAACGTTTTTGGGAAGCGCCAATGCAGACCTATATCGCCGATTTACTGCTAGGCAAAATTGGCCCGCGCGAAAAATCCTTCAACATGCGCTGGATTGCCGCCATGGTGGGTGACGTGCACCGCGTACTTTCTCGCGGCGGTATCTTTACTTACCCAACCGACAATAAAGATCCGAAAAAGCCATACAAGCTGCGTTTAATGTACGAAGCCAACCCAATGGCCTTGTTAGTCGAGCAAGCTGGCGGTAAAGCCTCTACCGGTTATGAAACCATTTTGGATATTCAACCAACGCAAATTCACCAACGCGTAGCGGTTATCCTAGGTAGCGCCAATGAAGTGGACGCTTGCCTAAGCTACCATGGTTCGGATTCTCGTAAATAAAGAGCGCGAAGAACCTGATTTAGACTAAGCCGAATCGCTTAGGTTTTGATTTTTATGATAAAAGCCACTAACCACAGTGGCTTTTTTATTGTCGCGGAATGCGACATTTGGGTTTTATGCGGCTTCACCGCTGGAGTCATTGCGGCCTAACGGCCGAGAAGTTTAACGTCGTGGGGCTTCAACCCTCTGCCTGATATTCGTGCTGTTTAGCACAATGCTATATTGATTGCGGCCTAGCGGCCGAGATAAATCAAGATCGTGGGGCTTCACCCCACACCCGACCAAGAGGGGATCAACAGCAATTCCCTCTTGGATCTCCCTTGCCGCCCCTAGCGAAGTTATATGCATTGAATACTGGCTTCGTGCTTATTCGAAAATCGCTAACGCTTCCGATGGGGCGTCCCTTCCCCCCGAAAGCTACGCAGACGTCCTGTCTGCGTCACTCGATTTTCTTCAACGCCCTTCAGCAACTTCGCAGGGGAAGGTGAACTCCTGTAGCTACTGTACGAACTATTAATCCCTAAAAATCTGTGCCTGTCACAACTTTTACCTGTCCAATCCTTCATCAAATCAGGGGGGGAATTAAACTATCCGAGTTTTGTTTGATAGCAGATATCATATCAGGCCCCTTTGCAGATTTATCTTCACGTCCAATTGTCGTATATATATTATCTACAAAATTGAATGCTTTATTGATGACATTTTCAGTAATATCTGTCGAAGATATGTTCGAAATCGATCTGAATCCAGGATATTTATTTTCAGTTAGCAATATGGCAACACATAAAATGATGTAGAATTTCATATTATTTCTATCTGATAAGCTTATACCATCTTTTGATTTTAAATATTCTTCAACTCGCTTACCAACCAATGCCGCTACGTAATAAGAGGAAACATCATTAGCTCGATTATATAACTTATCATAAGACGCATTATCTTCTAACAAAGTAGATGGGCGGGCACGTGCAAAGTCAGGTTTTTGCATGCAGATAGCCATACAACATTGAGCCAAAAATGGTATGCTCACAATATCTGCAGGCTTTTTTCCCTCATTCTTATAGAAATTTTTTCTTCGATCATAGTAAAGTCCTCTAGGTTTGAAGTAATCTTCAATATCACGATGAATAGCGTCTGTTGCTCTAAGAGATGCCTTAGGTATAGGGGTTTGACTATTAGTAGCTCTGATAATCTTATCTCTACTTTCTTCACCTTCAGGTACAATGACTCTGACAAGTATATTACGGAAATCTGTATCTTCTCTTTCTGCATGTGTTGAAAGATATCTATAAATTTCGGTTGACGTCTGAAGACCATTAACAATTTCTGGATTATGTATAATTAGTTCTTTTCCGCCAGGAGCTGTCACATCATCAGCGAGAATTGTAACTCCATTATTAAGCCACCAAAAATCTTCCTTAGCAGAGTGAGACTCAAGTGTAAGCTGTATATCTAAGTTTACACTACTTTTTCCTTGGTAATCTCTAACATTGGCTTCAAAAATATTCCTAACAATTACACCATTTTCATCAGTAATGAATTTAAAGTAATCTCGAATTCTCACTAATGAAATAAAAACTTTACCTTGAGATGATAGAGGCGTTTCGGCAAGCTTTAAGCTAAAAACTTCGTTATCTTTTTTCCTGTAGATATCCAATAATTTTGTTGCTCCAATTGTTTCAAAATCAACAGTAGCCTCAGTTAAAATAGTAGCAACTTCTTTTTTCAACTCTTCAATTTGTTGTTGAACATTTGGGTGAACATCTATCCCTTTTGAAACATAATAAAAATTAACTCTTAGCCTTGGCTTTTTTGTGATTAACTCAAAATAAGTTTTTCGAAAAAGTTCAAACTTTGCCAAAACAATATTATTATATCTATTTATAAATTTTGATGACTGAAACTCAAGATCTAATAAGTTTTTACTCAACCTTGCCAACTTAAGAATAGGATCTTCGCTAAAGGAAGTTTCATTTTTACTTTGAATAATCACAAGTTCTATTTCAACATTTCTCTTTATACTATCTAGCGCTGTATCCTCCTCTATTAATTCTCCATTAACAAATAGATAGATTGAGTCAGCGCCTCCATCGAGTGAGGCTCCACACAGCCCATTCTCAATCTGGTCATAACTAAGGTCATAATTTTTTAATAATTGGTTAGCAGTGTAAAACTCAAAAAAAATATCTTCACTTAACTGTTCAAAATGTGAAGAGTGCTCTTGTTTGATAATTTGATTGATCAAAATCTGGTCGTTTCTGGTCATTTTAGCTATTATGCTCTTCGTAAATTCTGTATTAGATATTTTCTAAGCTACTGTAAAATAGATTTTTATGCAGCAACTATTATTAATTTTAGTGATTAAACCAGAAAAGTTTATATCGCAAAGAAAAGACAAAAATAGGACAGGCATAACTCTTTTGGGATTAACAGCCAACACTTAGACCACAGAAGTTCACCTTCCCCCTGCGAAGTTGCTGAAGGGCGTTGAAGAAAATCGCGTGAGCGAGGCATGGATGCCGAGTTAGCTTTCGAGGTACAGGATGTACCATCGGAAGCGTTAGCGATTTTCGAATAAGCACGAAGCCACTAACCAATGCATGTAACTTCGCTAGGGACGCCGGGGGATTTCCAAAAGGGGAACAGGCGCTTTTCCCCTTTTGGTCGGGTGTGGGTTGAAGACCCACGACTTTGATTCACCTCGGCCGAAGGCCGCAAAACAGACTAACAACTAACTTGCAACACAAAGATTTTGCTGAATCTTCCAACGACGTTCCATGAGTGGAATCGAAAAACCATAACATACCACCACAATCAAAGGTTGAAGCTGAAAACTCAACTCAGGCCACAACATAAAAGCTGCCACGCAAGCTACAGTGCGCACAATTGCATGTACAATCGCCACCTTTTGCGCCGCTAAAACGCCGAAAACCAACCACATTAATCCTGTTTGCACGGCGAGGGCGAAGGGCAAGGCTAAATAGTTTTCCATAAAAAAGGGAATACTGATGCTAAAGGTTAAAAAACTCATCCCCATGGCAGCCAAAAACACTGTTTCAAACCAATTACGATCAGTGCTTTTCTTGAAGGAGATATTTTCACCCGTGAGACGCGAGACTCCCATAGCAAGATAGACAATAGAACCTGTGCCGATAAATGTTGCCATCACCATTTGCGATGCTGGCAGTATAAAACTCAAGATAAACAATAGCGTCCATACAATCATGCCTGATAAGGGCATAGCTAAAGCACGTTTTTGGCGGTATTCGAAAAGTTGTTGATCCAGTGATTGATGTTGCATGATTAAGCCTCCTTGTTGGTATGGCTTAAGTATCCCAGCATCCGCTAAATCACGGCAGTGTGAGTTGTCAGCAATTACGGATGACAAATGTCATCAATGGCAAATTTGTTAGGAAAATGAGAAGAAAGAATGTCACAGGCATAACTTTTTTGGAATTAACAGCCAACACCGAAGTTACAAAATACACCATCCCCTCGGAGTTGCCGCAGGGCATTTGTGTTCGTTGCGTGAGCGAGGCATGGAGGCCGAGATAGCGTCAGTCGAATCAGGGACGAGCGTCTGACGCGGTAGCATAAGGACGCTAAATGCCCAAGGGGCTTTCAACTCCGTTGGGGACGCCGGGGGATATCCAAAAGGGGAACAGGCGTTTTTCCCCTTTTGGTCGGGTGTGGGTTGAAGACCCACGACTTTGATTCACCTTGGCTGTAAGGCCACAAAACCAAATCAGCTAAGCCCGAACCTTGGGCTTAGCCGCATATACCTCACGCCTTTGCGATTGGCCGATAGCGCGGCGTTAACCCAGTATGTTATTGTTTTAGCATCATAGATTCGATTTTTGTGCTTTAACCACTAAGGGTTTACTCCAAATGGAAAAAATATTTGAAAGACTCATGTATGCATCACGCTGGATTATGGCGCCGATCTATTTAGGGCTGAGTCTAGTGCTATTGGGCTTAGGCATTAAATTCTTCCAAGAAATCTTCCATATTCTGCCAATCATTTTTACGATGACCGAAGTGGATCTGGTGCTGGTGACCCTGTCTTTAATTGATATCACCCTCGTGGGCGGCTTGATTGTGATGGTGATGTTTTCTGGCTATGAGAATTTTGTCTCGCAACTGGATGTGGGCGAAGACAGTGAGAAGCTCAGTTGGCTGGGTAAATTAGATTCAGGCTCACTGAAAAACAAAGTGGCGGCGTCAATTGTGGCGATTTCGTCGATCCATCTGCTGAAAATCTTTATGGATGTGAAGAACATCGATAACGACAAAATCATGTGGTATCTGTTAATCCACATCACCTTTGTATTATCCGCTTTTGCCATGGGCTATTTGGATAAAATGACCCGCAAATAAGCATGCAATACGGGCGGGAAGTTAGCATCAGTTCCCGCCCCTTTCACTCCAACCTAGGTAAAACCAGGTATTGGCTTGGCAACACCATCGACATTTATAGTTATCAACCCTTTATAACCTAAAACGACTCAGAGATGTTTTCATCTCATTAGCCATTTTCCGCAGTTGATGGCTAGCAGTCGATAATTCTGATGATTTGATATTGGTGTTTTCTACCGCCTGTGCAATATTTTCCATATTCTGATTAATCGTCCCCGACACAACGGCCAGTTGTTCTGTTGCGCTAGCAAGTTGGTCATTCACATCGGTAATGCTCGACACCGCGGCGTTAATACGCGTTAGTGCCTCATTGGCCCGTTGAGAACAGGCAATTGTTTGTTCTGTTTCGGTTCGGCTTTGCGCCATTGATTGCACAGCGTTGACTGAGTCTTGCTGAATACCTTGAATACGCCTATTAATGTCCTGAGTTGACGCTTGAGAGCGGCTAGCAAGAGTGCGAACTTCATCTGCCACCACCGCAAAACCCCGCCCCATTTCGCCTGCACGTGCCGCTTCTATCGCAGCATTTAAAGCCAATAGATTGGTCTGCTCCGCAATAGCACCAATAACATCGGTGACCGCGCCGATTTCATCACCACGTTTAGATAACTGCCCGATCACATCAGAGACTTGCTCCAGTTTCAGTTTAAGCGCATCAATCGCTGTTATCGTTTGCCCGACAGACATTACCCCATTTTGAGCTTCATTGTCGGCGTCCCTTGTCGCTTTAGCGGCCATAGTCGCGCTGCGAGCCATGTCCTCACAGGTCGAGGTCATTTCATTTACCGCGGTGGCGACTTGGGCAGTTTGATCCATCACATTTTGTAAAATGTGCTGTGTCTGTTGGCTGGTATGATCAAGCGCTTCAGATTGCTCGACCAATTGCTCTGCCATCGACGACTGTTGACCGATAATATTGCGTAATTGCTTGATAAGACCACTTAATGCCGCTAACAGGCTGTCGTGATCTCCCGCTTTCAAGCCAAAGTTCACCGAAAAATCCCCTGTTGCAACCTGCTGTACCAGTGCTTTTGTTGTCGCCAGTTCTCCGCCGAGTGCCTGTAATAACCAGCGACGGATAAATAACGACACACCTATGGTCAGCGCCATAATAACCACGACAACTAATCCAACTCGGATAGCCACCGCCCAAAAGGCCTCCTTAACATCATCAATATAAAGACCAGAACCCAGCACCCAACCCCATTTATCATCCTTAGCCACGTAAGACAACTTAGCGTAGCGCTCCTCGGTTACTCCCCCGCCTTTTATGGGTTTAGGCCATTGGTATTCAACAAAGCCATTGCCATAACGGGTAATCACGTCAACAAAACTGACGAACAAGTTAGCATTATTGAGGGGCTGTTGTTGGCTGCCATCACGGTTACGCATTAAGGTGGCGTGATAAAAGTTTGGCCGATCCAATACGGTACCGTCCAGAGCCGATACCGTTGGATGCATAACCATTTTGGGTATAGGCCGACCGGTATCGTTAATCCAAATATATTCCGCGCCATCATAACGAATGGCCTTAATGGTCGCCATGGCCTGCTGCTGCGCCTGTTCAGTGCTTAACGAACCGCTTTGCTCCAGAGCTTGATAATGTTTAACGACGCTCAGGCCACTATCAATAATCGCCACAACACGATCTTCCCGCCCCTTAATCAAACTCTGGTTAAGGGTATTTAGCTCCATTAGACCTAATACCACAAAGCCCAACAATGCGAGTAACGGAATGCTGAGTAATCGGCCTCCGACTGTCTGCCAAAATCCAGCCATGGTGCCTCCTAATATTCCAAGTGATTCAAGCTTATAAATCAGTATGGTTGAAGTTTCATTTATTTAGCCACTTTTAATTTGATAAAAGTACTCTATGGATTTGTAACAACTCACCTTGGGACTAGCTACTTTTTAGCTCAAATAAAGGCCGTATTTAGGCTGAACAAGCTCAGGGGATTGATTGTTGTCGCAACGACAAAAGGCAAGTAAATAGACCAATATCAATCCTGATTTATTTAACAAAAAAGCCACTTTAATCAGTGGCTTTAGTATTTAAAAAGATGCTTGAGGACGTTAATTCTTGGCTAACTCAAGCTCATGCACTTTTTCGGTTTGATCGACTATGGTCAATACCGCGGTATCGCCCACTACGTTGCAAGAGGTCAGCACCATATCGATGATACGATCCAGCGCCGCCACAATCGCAAAGGCTTCAATCGGTAAACCCATTTGATGGATTAACACGCCAATCATCACCATACCGCCACCGGGCACACCACCCGCGCCAACCGATAATAAAAAGATACTAAATAGCAGCGATGGCAATTGCTCGCTGGTAATTGGCATACCGAAGGCATTGGCAACAAAGAAAATCGCAATAGTGATATAAATCGCCACGCCGCCCATATTCATGGTCGCCCCGAGCGGTACGCCAAAGCCTGCCACAGCGCGGTTAACCCCGAGTTTTTCAGTCAAGGTACGCATAGTCACAGGAATCGTGGCATTGGAGCTGGCGGTAGACAGTGAAAACAGCACTTGCTCCTGTGTCTTCGCCCGAAAGGTCTTGGCTGAAATCGGTGTAAACATACCGACCGCCAACGGATAGACCACAAAAATCCACAACAACAGCAGGGCTAGAATGATCACTAGGTATTCGAGCACACTCATAAATACCGCGGCATCTAAGGTAGCGCCTAACTTAAACATCAGCGCAAACACCCCGAAAGGCGCAAGACTCATCACCACAGAAATCAGCTTCATCATGATTTTATTGGCGGTTTGAAAGCCTTGTACCGCACCAGCCACATGTTCGCCGAGGGACTTCATCACCCCACCTAACATCAGCGCCATAAAGATCACTTGTAGCATATTGCCCGACATAAAAGCCGCTACCGGATTACGCGGCACGATATCAATCAACAGCGCCATTAAGCTGGGGAGTTCGGTCGCGGTAATGGCGACACCATCGGTGCTGCTCATATCGACGCCTTTACCAGGGTCGAGCAGTAGTACCACTAACAGAGCGGTCGAGATGGCGACCACAGTATTAATGATGTAAAAGCCGAAGGTTTTGCCCCCAAGGCGCCCAAAGCTTTTTAAGTCCTGCAACTCGCACACACCGCAAACGATACTGACAAATACCAGAGGTACGACCAACATCATGATCATGTTGACGAACATAGTGCCGACGCCGCCAGCCAGTTCGACTAAATTGCCAGAAAAGAAGCCAATATCGTTTAGAAAATATTGCACTAAGGTGCCAAGAATAAGTCCCGCAAACAGACCGATAAAGATCCGTGTCGAAAGTGATTTAATCATGCTTATGGTTTCCCCAAATAGCTCATCTTTTATTCTTCATCTTCCTTGATGAGCAAAATCGCCATTCCCTTTTCGGTTCAGGCGGGGATAGTGAAACATGCTGGCAGTAAATTCAATGAATAAATTTACTTATTTCATTTTCAATTAAGCCAAACCCATCACAAAAATTTTGTATTCATATGATTTTTATTGAAAATAAAATTATCGATTAATAATTACGCTATCAAGATGCAAGTTAAAAAATCAAAATTTAAACAGTATTTAAACTAAATAAACACAATTAATCGATTCAGCTTGAATAATGCTAGATTTAAAAACCAAATAAACATCTTAATTAGAGTTAAAAACTACATTTTAATACATTTATAGAGAGATGGGGAAGAATTACGACTAACAATATGCCAGTAGCACTAGCTCAAGCCGATGCGCCAGCAGGTGCTGCTGTTTAATGCTAATTCGTTGCTGAGTTAACCAAAGGCTTAATTGCTGCCAATTTTTTAAGTCGATTGACTGTAAATATTTAGCCTGAGGCGCTTGCTTGGCAAAGTCATCCGCGGAATTAATTTGTGGGATAGCGAGTAACTCGTTGGGCGCAAAAAGCGCTAACTGCGGCACGATACAATGGGTCATGCCCGTTAAGGTATGGGCAATTTGCAGCCCTGCGGGGTCGAGATCGGTAAAGGCAATAATCGGCATTTTACCCGCCATCGCCTGTAAAAACTGTCGCACACCAATGGGGGAATGGTGGCCGCTGCCACGGTAAATCACCATAATGCGGCTAAGTTCGGCAGGTAAGCGCGCTTGGGTTATTGCATCGAATATATCTAGGTTTTCAACCACTAAGATGGCGTTAACATCAAGCTCATCGCAATGGATTTGCGCCTCATCTAAAGGAGTACGTAACGAGGCTCGTGCAGACATCCCCAAGGGTGGCGATTCAAAACCGAGATACTTCAACAAAACATACTCGGCTTCGGGGCGGATGTTCGCCAGCTTTTCATTCTGGCTTTGGGCGGACATGGCGATGCGGTCTAGATTAAAGTCCAGTGCCTGTAAATCCACGCCCTCTTTTGCCAATACACCTTGGCGCAGCAACTCAAAATCCCTTGGCGCAAAACACAAATATTTTTCCGCACCATCCAGCTCGCCTACCTCTAACTCGCGGTAAATCGTTCGCCAATTCGGGCTAAGTTTTACCCTTGGAGCGCGATTAAGATAAACGCTCTCCAAGAGTTGCAACTGCTGTTTACCTAGGCGAGCCATAATTCCACGTCGCGGATAATAAAGTTACCGCTGTAGATGGGGTGAGGTTCGCCTAAGGGCTCTAACTCGAAGTAAGCCTTATGCTCATCGGGCAAGCCTTCGTAGCCGCCAATCACTTGATAAATCCAGCTTTCGGCATCCCACGGCAGGGCTTTTTCGACTAAGTAATCGAGCGCCGATTGACGTAAGCCCGACTCAATCACATCGACAAAGTAAGTATCGACCGCTTGCTTGAGTGGATTATCAGGAATATCAAAGTCTTCGCTTTGGGTAAGCGATACACTGACATCCTGCTCACGCACAGTTTCTATCACGCCCTGACGACTAATCGCCTTGATATGGGCGACAATATTCATCAGCTCAAGCTCCTGGCTGGCGTTATGCACATCCACAGACGCTGGGGCCAACAGCACTTCAGCGCGATTGAAAAGGCTCGGGATTTCCTTATGAGACACATGGTCCGCAGGGCGATAATCCGGATGCAAATCTGTGTATAGCAACCAGCCCTTAAGTAAGCGCGTACGACCGCGAATTTGCCTAAAGCGGCCGAGGAGTTCCAGCAACCTGCCCTGCACCACACTGAGCTCCTGGGCGCAGTCACTCATGGTTTCCTGCAAGGTGGTCACCAGCAACTTACGCAGCTCACGGATATCACCGGCGATTTCGCCTAATTCGCTAAACTGGAACATCTCCAAACCATTTAGCAATTCAGACACTTGGCTCTGGGCGAGTTCGTTTTCGCGGATCTTAGCGTTAATGGTACCGACATAACCGAACTCGTTGTTGATCCGCCCCCACAACACGCGGATCGAATAGCGCAAACTGTCGGCAAAGCTATATACATGCTCACTTAAATCAGACAGATACGCCTCGGCAGCACTGTAATCTGAGCTGTGACGCGCTTCTTTATAATGGTCAGCCAAGGTTTTAATGGTAGCGAGCGCCGAGCCGACGTTGGAGTCGATTTGGCGATTACGCTCATCACTTAAGCCTTCTTCGAGCAAGGCTCGCACCGAGCGTTTAAGGCGCAGCTCTTGATCTGGCTCTGGGCGCCATAAAATCCCCGCCTGTTTGAGTTTTTCAACCACGGCGGGATCATGAGCATCTTCATTGAGCGAGCCCGCTAAATAAGCGTCCATAATGATGTCGGCATGGCGGCCTAACTGCTTGAGTAGCTTAACCCCAGCCTGATGTAAGTTACTGCTCATCACGGCCTCCTTGGTTGATGCTGTGCGTTATCGTCCAAGGCATCATAGCAAATCCCGCTGGGTCGCCGTTTCCGCCTGCGCCTCAAGGCTTAAGCCTTCAGTTTCGTCGATAAAGCGGATCACTTCGTACAGATAATCCAGCTTGCCGGTGGCGATATAAATTTGTTTTTCAACGTTAGGGCGCACCAGATAGCCAAGCTCCACTAAGCGTTTGAACACTAACTTAATTTGCGCATCACTATTGGTACTGGTTGAGCCGAATAAGCGGTATTGGCTGAGTTTGGCCAACTGCTCACGAAACGCAGGGGTATCTTCAATTCGGCTTTGCAGCTCGGTTAACCGTACTGGCGCACCTTCGCTTAAGGGGGCATCTTGGCCGCTGGCTTCCTGCACTAATACCAGCCACTCCACCATAGGGATAAGTGCCTGACAAATATCCTTAAACTGCGATGAAATCACCTTGCGCTCGCTCTCGCCTAACTGCAAATAACCGCAGAAAAACACATCACCCTCGGCGGCCGAGGCCACGGTGCGGTTGATTTGGTTCAGATAAGCCTCGACCCGCTCTCGAGTGCTGTTATTTTTCAATGCGCGCCAGCCATCTTCATTGGTGGTGCGGCAAATAAATTCGCCCTTGAGCAAGAGTTCGATAATGGCGCCCGTGCCGACTAAGACGGTTTGGTTTGACTCATTTATGGCACTCATTAGATGGCCTCCTTGCTCAGGCGTTTACTCAACAAATCGGCAATCGGATTAGCTTTGGGCTTCACCACCTGCAACTTCTTAGTTTGTTTATTAATAATGTAACGGTGCTCAAACAGGTTCAGCACTTCTGACTCTGGGTTCGGGAAGGCGCCTAACACGCTGATATTGTTGTTACCACAGGCATCGAAAATTTTCTTCACGTTGGTGTGGTGCAGCGTGCCCAGCTCGTCAATAGGCCAGTGAATGGTCACATCGGCACGGCCACGTAACAAGCGCGTGAATGCCAACAGGAACTTACATAAAATCAGGTAAGCCATGCCGTGGCTCGAGGATTCGTTCAGCTGTCTGTCGGTGCGGATAATCAAATCGCTATTACCCTCTTTGAGGCGCAGCTCGATTTCAAGCAGCTTTGAAATGCCGCCAGTTAAGGCCGCGCGGCCAATAATATCCAAGGCGCGGCGCATGCTGTTGGTGTATTCCTCATCGGGTAAGCCATTAAAGCCATCGGCTTTCCAATTTTTGAAGGCTTTAACAAACTGCTCAAGCTCGGGCCAGAACTCTAATTCACTGATCTTAGAACGAATACGAACCGCAGATTCGGACACGCCATCGAGGAATAACTCCTCGCCCACTTCGCGGGTAATGCGCGCACTCTGCGAAGCGATGCGACGGTCAATATCGGCAAGCACATCGTAAAAGGCGGTTAAATCAACACCGAAGATCCGCCCCTGCTCGCGCAGCGCCATAATGGATTGCGGCACAATCACATTGAGTAGCTGTTCTAGCTGCGGCACTAGCTTGCGGTAATCCAGCAGGCGAATACCTTTATCGTTGATAAAGCTCGACTCTTCGCGGGCACGCTCCCAGGTTTCGGCTAAGCCTGAACCTGACTTGCTGGCAATCACAGAGTCGAAATGCTCCACATATTGCTTAACCGAGCCCATCAAATAATCGCGTTTTAGCAGTAAATCTTCGCCCTGACGCAAACGCTCGCCGAGGCTACCTTGGGCTTCTTCATTGTTGGCGGGCAGTTTCAGCTCGGCCAACTTACGCATCACGGCGCGCAGTTTAGTTAAGTTTTCAGAGGCTTCAATCTGGGCCGCATCCGAGGCCTTGCGCTCGGTCTCGAGTTGTTGACGGCGGGTCTTCACTTCTTGAGTCTTGGCTTTAAGCTGCTGATCGATTTCCGAGGCGGCGCGTTTAACGTCGCTTAACTGGGTTTGCAGCTTGGGCTTACGGATAAGCCAAGTGTGTTGATACCAATCGTCAAAGCGCAATACCTCGCTGCGACGCTGCTCGGCGCGGCTGATTTTGGTTTCAAGCTCACGAATTTGTAGCTTGAGTTTAAGGATATTGTCCTCATCCACACCGCGGGATTTAAGCTCGTTTTTGTACCAGGTTTCGCAGGCTTTCTGCTCGGCCTTAGCGCTTTCGCGGCGGGCATCGATAGTGGCCTTGATTTGCCCGAGTTGATTGTCGAGCGCGCCAATGACTTCCTGCCAGTAGGCTTGTTTTTCCATGCGCGCTTCGAGCGCCTGCTCTTTTTGCTCTTCGAGCCAGAGCTGATGTTGATGCTTAAGCTGCTTTAACTCGCCATCGAGTTGAGTTAAGCGCTGCTGGGCAAAGGCTTTACGCTCGGCCAGCGCCTTGTTGATTTTATCCTGCTCACTGCGTTTTTCATCGAACAGACGACGTAAATCATCGCGGCTATTTTTATAAGCCGTGCGGGCAAAGGTGAGTTCGCGGCTGAGTTTATCCAGCTCGCCGTTAATCGCCACCAGCTGTGATTCGGCCTCGGCCTGTAATTCCTGCGCGCTTTGCAGCGCTTCTTCGGCCTTGCTTAAACGAATACGTAGCTCCTGCTCGGAGGCGGCATATTCAGGCACATCAATGGCTTTAAGATCTAAATGCACCCCAAACACAGTGTCGCTCTCGCCCATCACACTTGGGTGTAAATCGGTGCGATGCAGTAACTCTGGCGCAATCACTTTACCCAGACTTTGCTCCCAACCTTGGGCTTCCTTACGCAGGAACTCAAGTAAAGTATGGGACTGCGGGAACAGCATATGGTGCAGTTCATCGAGCGCAGTTTGGCGCTCGTTAACCCGCAGGCTGGCGATACGCAGTGCTTCGTTGGCTTGGTCGCGTTTGGCGCGTAATTTACGCTCCTCGCCCGTTAAGCGCTCAACCTTGGCATTGCAGCTTTCTTGCTCTTCGTCGGCGCGGTGAATCCGCTCGTCGAAAATCGCAAGGCTTAACTTTTCTTCCTCGGTGTAGGTTACGCCATCGACACGTAACTTAAGCTCGGCGGCATTGAGTTTGAATTGGTATTCCTGCTCGCTAAAGCTCGCCTTGCCCGCATCCATTTGGCTACGCCATTGGGCTTCGAGGGCATCGAGATCGGCTCTTGCCACTTCACGCTGCTTATCGCGCGCTTCGCGTTGTTTATCCTGATCGCTATGCAAACCTTCCAGCTCGCGGTTTAACTGCTCACCAATTTTGCTGCGGCGGGCATTGTAAGCCGCTTCAATATCTTGGTGTTTTTCAGTTTGTAACTTATGGCGCTCGCTTAAGTTTTCCATGTCCGCGCGCCAGTTTGGCAGCATGTCCAAATCGGCCTTGGCTTGCTCGATATTGGCATCTAAAAAGGCGCCGTGCTGATCTTCAATGGCATCTAGCTCGTACTCGCACTTAGCTACGTCACCCTTGGCGGCGGATAGGTCGAGGTTAAGCTCGTCACGCACTTCTTTCCATTCGTCGTCCAACATTCGAAGCTTTAAATTCAGCTCCTTAGACAGGGTTTGTTGGATCTCTAAACGATCGGCCTCTAGGCTTTCGTCATTGCGATAACCACGGGACAGGCTCGAGAGACGCATCTCGGCGCTGAGCAGTTGGTTAAATTCCTGCTCAAGTTTTTCAAACTCGGGGCGGATCACTTCAAAGCCTTGGATTAACTGGCTCTCGCGGATCCATGCTTCGACGCGCTGTGGGTTTAAGCGCGAGCTTGGCGGATTTACTCCATCTTCTTCCAAAATGGCGGCGATCATCGATTTGACCGTTTCCATTTTGCCTTCTTTGGAGTGGACGGCTTTAGCGAGTTTCTCGATATGGCGCAGTGAATGCTCGCCTTCACACAGGGCAAATTGGCGCGCATAGGCTCGCAGTTCGCTGCGGTTGCTACCCGTACTCAACAGGGTGCGGTCGTTTTGAATAATCGCGCGGTATTCGCGGGTGTTGAGCAAGTTGGTGGTAGCTACGCCTTGGCGTTTTAAATCACGGCCAAGTTCTGCCATGTTGTGGCAGAGAATAGTGTCACCATTTTGCGATTTAATATAATCACTTAACTCAAAACCCTTGGCGATAAAGCGGTAGTTCACGCCTTTGCCATCACCCGCCGACGCCAGCACAGCTTGATACAGCAAGCCATCGGCCTTTTGGTATTCGTAAATGATGTAGCTTGAATCGTGTGGCAAGTACCAACGCTCGAAACTGTCACGGGTTGAAGGCACCACGCGGCTAGGATATTCGCCATAAAATACCGGTACTAAACGTTGTAGCGTGGTTTTACCCGAGGCGTTAGTACCACAAATATTGGTATGGCCATTGAGGGCGAGTTCCACAACGCCCGGAAGGTGCGTATCAATCAGCACAATACGAATCAAGCTTGGCATTTCATTCCTTATCCAAACGGGAGCACCTTATGTAAAAGCGAACGATAAGGTCATCCAAAAGCGGCATCGAACTTCAAACATGGTGATGTTAAAAATCGTGGCCTTAAAATTAAGCCCCTAAAATAAGGCAATCGTCGAGCCTTGGCAATTAAGCACCTAGGGCTGAATGCGTTAGCTCACATCAAACGGCCAAGGATACGCCAATTCGCCCCAACAAAGGGGAGTTTTATGCGGGGGGAAGGCGATCGGCAATCCGGCCGTAGATTAACATCATCTCAGCGAGCGAGCTGACCTGCATGCCTTTCATTAAGTTCGCACGGTGAATTTCGACCGTACGCATGGCGATGCACAGCGTATCGGCGATTTCCTGATTCTTATAGCCTTTGGCGATCAGGGTGAGGATTTCCCGCTCCCGCGGTGTGAGCGCCTGATAAGTCTGAAGATATTGATTATTTTGATAATGCTCCTTAGCATTCGCCAAGGCTTTTACCACAGCATCCGCGAGCCTAGCGCCATCGGCGGGCTTTTGGAAAAAATCCACCGCCCCGAGTTTTAGCGCCTCCACCGCCATCGGCACATCGCCATGGCCAGTCAAATAAATTACCGCCAGCGGACTATTGTGCTGCACTAATTGCGCATGTAACTGCGGCCCACTTAAGCCCGGCATACGAACATCGACTAAGGCGCAGCCCGGCTGGCTTAAATCGATGGCGGCAAAAAATGCCTCGGCGCTATCAAAGTCACGGATATTCAAGCCATAGCTTTCGAGCATAAACCGCAGCGAGCGGCGCACCGACTCATCATCATCGATTAAATACACGGGCAATTCGTGGCTCATGCTGGTGCTCCATCAAACTTACGGGGTAAGGATACCTGCGCTTGGCAGCCGCCACTTAAAGCGGTTTCTAGGCTAAAGCGGCCACCATGACTCTCGGCGATATCACGGCAAATCACCAGCCCTAGCCCTAAGCCCTCCGACTTAGTCGAATAAAAGGCTTGCATCAGCAGATTGGCATCCTCAGTTAAACCTGTGCCATTGTCTGTGACCGTGAGCAGTAGCTTGTGTTCTTGGTAACGCAGATCGATATCAATCGTGGGCTGATAGGGTTTCGAGGCATCGACCTCGCTCTGTTGGCGTTGCACACAGGCATCGGCGGCATTTTTCAAAAGGTTGAGCAATAGTTGCTGCATGCCCACTTCATCTAAAGGCAATTGATAGGCTTCGCCGCTCACATTGGTTGAAAGCTGGATATGGTGCTGCTCCAGCTCATAGGCGAGCAGCGGCGCAGTATCATTCACTAACTGATGTAAATACAGAGGCTGCTTAGACACAGGCCGCTTTTTCAATAAATTACGTAAACGGCTGATAATACTGTCGGCGCGGCTGACTTCTTGCTGGATTAAAGTCAGCACGGATTGTAATTCTTCTGGACTCGTCCCACGCTGTAAACGAACCTCGGCGCCATGGCAATAATGGCCAATAGCGGCAAGGGGTTGATTGAGTTCGTGGGAGAGGCTAGCCCCAAGCTCCCCCGCAATCGCAATGCGCTGAGCGTGCTCCAGCAGGGCTCGGTTTTCACTGAGTTGCCTCTGGGTATTGATTAACTCTCGGCCGCGGCGGCTAAAGCGGTATTCGAGCCAGAAATGGTAGACATTGAGCAATACCAATATGGTCAACGCAAACCAAGCCCAATGTTGATGTAGTTTTACCCATTGCCATGCCCGCTGCCACCAAGGGGCTTGCAGTGGATGCATATCCAGATCTTTAAGCAGTTGATCTATCGCCAGTTGACTCACGGCCGTGGTCCAACCCGCAGATTCGGCGGCTTTAGCGGCGGGGCTGTCTTCGGGTAATGCTAGTAGGGCTTGAGTCACCTGTTTTGCGAGGGATTGGGTCGCACGGTTGGTTTTAGCCATAGACCAGTTGGGATATAACCGACTCGAGACTTGGCAATGAAACCCCGCAGGCGCCTGATTATCGAGCACCCGATAATTTTGCAGCTTGATCAAACCTTCGGCCTGCATTTGCTCAAGCTGACATACGGGCACAATTGCCGCATCTAAACTTGGGGATTTATCGCTTGGCTTATCTGTCACACCGAGCTGATAAATAAGGTTATCGAGTGGAAAACCTAAGGGGATAATTTCTCCTACAAAATGGGGTAAATCTACCCCCTTAAGCTGCGCCTCATAAACTAAAGTGAGATAACCGCCGAAGGCATTTTTAGAGACAATCCCGAGTCGCTTGTCCTTAAGATCTTTTAAGGTCTGATAGGGCGAATCGGCTCTGACCACCAGCGCAGACCCCACTTGCATCGCAGCACCATTATTGATTGGGCTTCGAAGGGTTGCGAGCCAAGACAGGGAAAATTGCCGCGCCAACATCACCGACTGCCCAGGGTTAGTGATAACAAAGTCAAGAGCTTCGGTTTCAACGCCTTTGGCTAATTCTTCAAGGCTTAAGGGATGCAATCTAAAGTAACTGTTAGGTATTTGCGACTCTAGCCAGCCCATCAAAGGTTGCCAACGATTGACTGTGCTCTTATAGCCCCGTATTGCCAATACGCCGACATCGACCACTTGATAGTTAGCGCCAGCTTCATCCATCAACTCTCCCGCAGGAGCAACAGTTAATGCGCCTACAGTTTTATCTTGAGTGGCCAAAACTTCAGCCATGGCTGAGATACTCAGTAGGCTAAACAATACGATGACGAGTTTCACCGCCATTCGCCAGCCATTGGTTGATACGACAAAACCCAACACTGTATCCATTCTCCTAAGCTTTAAGATTCAATCCTAAACAATAACCCCTAAACTCTTAAAGGTCATTCTAACTGATATTTATTGCGCTAGATCAAGTCCCTATCCGATATGTGGAAAACCACTATAGAGATGCCGCCTCCCCTTTTACAGAATGCGCTTAACGCTAAACCCGCGGTCTTCGACCCGTTTTATCTGTAAGAGTGAAGGAAATCCTATGGACAAGAGTAAACGTCAGTTTCTCGGAAAAATGGCCAGCGTGAGTGTCGGCGCCGCGCTCATTCCCGTCGTGCAAGTGCAGGCACAACAGACTGAACCTGCACCTACAGGCAAACGCTACGGTATGGTCATCGATTTGCGCCGCTGCGTTGGTTGCCAAGCCTGCACCGTGGCGTGCACCTTCGAAAACCTGCCACCCTTGGGGCAATTTCGTACCACGGTACAGCAATACGAAGTGTCACAACAGGATGCTACCACGCCACCCGCATTTTTAATGCTGCCAAGACTGTGTAATCACTGTGAGAACCCGCCTTGCATTCCTATTTGCCCCACGGGAGCCACCTTCCAACGCCCAGATGGCATTGTGGTCGTCAACAACGAATGGTGCGTCGGTTGCGGATACTGTGTGCAGGCTTGCCCCTACGATGCCCGCTTTATCAACCATGAGACCAACAGTGCCGATAAATGCACCTTCTGCGCCCATAGGCTCGAAGCTGGACTACTGCCCGCCTGTGTCGAAACCTGCGTTGGTGAAGCGAGGGTGATTGGCGATCTAAATGATCCTAATAGTCAAATCAGTCAGTTACTCACAGCCAATAAGACAGATATCAAGGTACTCAAGCCCGATGCCAATACGGCCCCCAGAGTATTTTATATCGGCATGAACAGCGCCTTTGAAGATCGTATCAACGGCCAAGCCCCCGTTCGCACCCTACTGACTGACACTGGCGAGGAGATCCACCATGGTCATTAAAGAAATCTTTACCCCCGATATTGCCATCACTTGGCTGCCTTGGGCGGTGCAATACTTTTTTCTGATGGGTTTGGCCTACGCCAGTGTGTGGGTGGCGACCATCCATTTATTTAGCGCGAAACAAACCGATGCCAGACTGCTCAAACTCTGCGCCTGTTTGATGCTTACCGCCGGCATAGTCGCGCCGATTGCGCTGCTTGCGGACTTACACCAACCGCTGCGGGCATGGCATTTCTATGCCCAAATCAGACCGCATTCGTGGATGTGGTACGGCGCTTTTTTACTGCCGATATTTTCCGGTGCGAGTGCCCTTTTTGCTTGGCTCTTACTGCGCCAATACTTGCCAACTAAAGCCTCGACACAAGGGGAATCGTCCCAAGATTGGGTAAGGCGTATTGCTCAACTTATCCGCCTCGGAGACTGGGATAGCGATAAATGGATCAAGCCAATCGCACTGATTGCTAGCCTAAGCGCCTGCAGTATTGCGCTTTATACCGGAATGGAAACCATGGCGATCAAAGCACGGCCGCTCTGGCATACCTATTGGTTGCCGCCATTGATGGCGACCAGTGCCCTACTCGCCGCCTGCGGTACTCTCGCCCTGCTCAATCGTGTTTTGCACGGTTATCAAGCCAGCACCCAAGACAGGTTGTTGCAATGGGTTAGGGCAAGCTTTGGCCTCTTCGCCCTGTGTCTTATCGGCTGGGCCTTATTCGATAAAGGCTCGGCGCACGAAGCGGCGCTGTTATTAGACACCAGCCCAAGCTGGCAACTCGCCGCTATCTGGGTATTGGTTACCCTCGCTTTGCTGGCATTGGTATTGGCAGTACGCCGCCTCCCCTCGGTATTGATGTTAGTCGTGAGTTTAACGGCGGTGCATCTGGCATGGGGATTTCGCTGGATTGTACTTATCCAAGCGCAAACCGACCCAAAATACGGCGCGGGCACTTATTTCTATCAACTGCCTTGGGGGCCAGAGGGGCTATTAGGTATTGCGGGCACCTTTGGTCTCTGGATCGCATTGATGGTGTTAGTGTCTGAATTTATTCGCTATCAACCTCGCTCAGCCCATCAGGCCTTGTGAGCCACAGCACCGTTCATATTAAGAGAAGTTACCGCATTAAGGAGTCCGTAATGGATAAGAGTAAACGTCGTTTTATCAAAGGCGCAGCTGTGACGGGTGGCGTGGGGTTATTTGCCGCAGGTTACAGCCATACCTTAGCGCAAATGGGCAAAGGGGTCGTGCATGGCAGTTCGGGGAAAACCACCCAAGATCCCATCCATGGCAATTCGCTAGCCCCTGAATATAAAGTAGATCTAACCTCAGGCCAGCTGATTGGCAACGATGAACAACGCATCGCCAATACCATGTGTCTCGGTTGCTGGACCAAGTGTGGCGTGCGCGCCCGTATTGATAATAAGACAGATAAAATTCTCCGCATCAGCGGCAATCCCTATCATCCGCTCTCGGCGCGGGAACATATCGACTTCGATACCCCGATCAAAACCGCCTTAGTCGGCTTAAGCGCCTATCAAGAGCAAGGCTTACAAGGGCGTTCCACCGCCTGCGCCCGTGGCAATGCCATGTTAGAACAATTAGATAGCCCCTACCGTGTCACCCAATGCCTTAAACGAGTAGGGCCGCGCGGCAGTGGGCAATGGCAAAGCATCAGTTTCGAGCAACTGCTGACTGAGGTTGTCGATGGCGGTGACTTATTTGGTGAGGGGCATGTGGAGGGCTTAAGAGCGATTCGCGATATCAGCACGCCACTCGATACCAATAATCCTGAATACGGCCCCAAAGCTAACCAGCTATTGGTATCGAATGCCTCGGATGAAGGCCGAGATGTGATCATTAAACGCTTTACCTTCAATAGCTTCGGCACGCGAAATTTTGCCAACCACGGCGCCTATTGCGGCTTTACCTATCGCGCAGGTGCGGGTGCCCTGCTCGACGATTTAAAGAAATACGCCCACCTTAAGCCCGACTGGGACAATAGTGAGTTTTTGCTGTTTATCGGTACTTCACCGCAGCAGTCGGGCAACCCTTTTAAACGCCAAGCACGGCAGTTGGCCAACGCTCGGGTCGATGGGCGGGAATTTAGTTATGTGGTGGTATCGCCCATGCTGCCCAACACCTCGAACCAACCCTGCGCAGGTAACAATACTTGGCTGCCGATCCGCCCCGCGACCGACTCAGCCCTCGCCATGGGCATGCTGCGCTGGATTATCGATAACCAGCGCTACGCCAGTGCGTTTTTAACCGCGCCCAATGCCGAGGCGGCGAAAGCAGCAGGCTACCGAGGCTTCAGTAATGCCAGCTTCTTAATCATCAGCACGCCAAATCACCCCAGATACGGCCAATATTTGTATGCCAGCGATCTCGGCTTGCCCTTCGAAGGCAAAGCCTATGGCGAGCAGGACTCTCCACTGGTTGTCGATGCCGCTACTGGGCAGATCCTACCAGCCAGACAATGCGCCAAGGCGCAACTTGAGGTGGAGCAAAGCGTGAATACGCCAAAGGGCGAGCTGAGCGTGAAATCCAGTTTTAAGCTGCTCAGTGAAGCCGCGCGCAGTGTCGAGATGGCCGACTACGCCAAGGAGTGCGATATCAGCGAGACGCAAATTGCCGCACTCGCCCACAAGTTTACTAGCCATGGCACTAAGGCGGCGGTGATCTCCCACGGCGGCACTATGAGTGCAAACGGTTTTTACAGCGCATGGGCGATCATGATGCTTAACGCCATGATTGGTAACCTAAATCTTAAGGGCGGTGCGATAGCTAAGGGTGGCACCTTCCCCGCCTTTGGTGCTGGTCCAAGGTACAATTTGCAGGACTTTGACGGCATGGTCGAACCTAAGGGCGTATTCCTTTCCCGCTCTAAGTTCCCCTACGAGAAAACCTCTGAATATCGCCGTAAAGTCGAAGCGGGAGAGTCGCCCTATCCGTCGAAGGAGCCTTGGTTCCCTATCTCATCGCCCCTACTCGGTGAGCATTTAACTGCGGCTGTGCACGGTTATCCCTATCGACTCAAGGCGTGGATCAACCATATGGGTAATCCGATTTATGGTCAGGCGGGACTCGGCGAAGCCATTGGTGCACAATTAAAAGATCCCAAAGTATTACCGCTATTTATCAGCATCGACAGCTTTATCAATGAGACCTCGGCGCTGTCGGACTACATAGTGCCCGACACCTTAACCTATGAATCTTGGGGCTGGAGCGCTGCGTGGCATGGCACGCTCACCAAAGAAGCCACCGGCCGCTGGCCGATTGTCGAGCCGAGGGTCGCCAAAACTGCCGACGGTGATGTGATTTGTATGGAATCCTTCCTTAGCCAAGTGGCGATAAAGCTCAATCTGCCCGGCTTTGGTGCCAATGCAGTCAAGGCCGCCGATGGCAGTTTGCATCCCCTGAGCCGCGCGGCTGACTTTTCGCTCTACGGCGCAGCAAACGTGGCTTATCTGGGTAAACCCGTTGCCGATATCACTGCCGAGGATATGTACTTCAGTGGTGTTGGGCGCATTCAAGCGGAACTCAATGCCCGGCTAAAACCCGAAGAGGTCAAAAAAGTCAGTTACTTATTTGCCCGTGGTGGCCGCTTTGAGAATATCAGCGCGGGTCGCGACGAGGCGGGCAACCCCAGCAAGGTGTGGCCAAAACCCTTAATGCTGTGGAACCCAGAGGTCGGCAGTCGGCGCAATAGCTTGAGCGGCGAATATATGAGCGGCTGTCCACGGCGTTATCACCCTGCGCTCGCCAACGGCACGCCCTTGGAGCAAGCATTCGATAAGTCACAGTGGCCGCTGCTGATCAGCAGTTATAAGTCGCACACCATGAGTTCGATGAGTATAGGTTCGGACCGTTTACGCCAAGTACACCCCAATAATCCGGTGCGCATCAATGAGCAAACCGCCACCCGTTTTGGCATTAAAACCGGAGACACGGTTAAGATCAGCACGCCTAATGGCAGTGTGGTGGCCTTGGTGGAGTGTGTGGCGGGCGTGCATCCCGACTGCATTGCCATCGAGCACGGCTATGGCCATAAGGAGTTAGGCGCGCGGGACATAGTCATCGATGATAAAAAGATTGCCGCCAATCCGCTGATCCGCGTCGGGGTCAATATGAACGACTTGAATCTGTTCGACCCAAGCCGCCATGGGCGCTATCCGCTGGTGGACTGGGCCAGTGGCGCATCGGCGCGGCAAGGACTCCCAGCCAAAATAGAAAAAATCGCTTAACCCCTAAGCCAAGGTAACAAGGAGGTTACCTTGGCTATCCATTTATCCTGCCCCGTTTTTATAAAAAATGATCTAACCCAACTCTTTGGGAGTATTCTACTTGTTAATAAATGACTCAGAAATCAAGCAACGACTAAAATCCTAGCTATATTTAACACTATCCATGTGGTTCAGATTTTTGGGCATTATGTCGCATAGCCGTTTTTGAGTTTGCCAAACTCATTAGGAGTACTTCAGTGTTTAATTCTTCATTACGTAAAAGCCTTGAAATCAGTGAAACTAAACGCAAGGAAGCTGAAGCCACTATTGACTCAATAAAGGATTGTATTGCCACTATCGAATTCTCGCCAGAAGGCGTTGTTATTGATGCTAACCATATATTTTTGAATGAAATAGGTTATAGCCTGCATGAGATCGTCGGCAAACACCATAGATTATTCTGCTCCTCAGAATTAGCGAATTCACCTAGCTACCAGCAGTTTTGGACAAGCCTAAAATCAGGCCAACCTAAAGAAGGCAATTTTCAACGGTTCCGTAAAGATGGCGAAGAGGTCTGGTTAAGGGCAACTTATTTTCCGATCAAGATGGACGGCAAAGTCATCAAAATTATGAAAATTGCCTCTGACATCACCCAAGATAAACACAAACTCGATGATCAAATGGCCATTTTTACTGCGCTTAATCGTGCCCAAGCCATTATTGAATTTAAACCCGATGGCACCATTTTGCAGGCTAATGAAAAATTCTTAAAAACCATGGGTTATCAAGCTGCGCAAATCGTAGGAAAACACCATCGAATATTATGTTTCGATGCCTTTTATCAACAGAATCCGCGCTTTTGGGATGAACTCAAACACGGTAGATATCAACAAGGACTCTTCGAGCGTAAAAATGCCTATGGGAATTCTGTATGGCTAGAGGCCGTGTATAACCCTGTGGTGGATGAAAATGGCAAAGTGGTTAAAGTCATTAAATTTGCGAGTGATATCACTAAAAGAATTGAGCAAAGTCATGCTGTACGACAAGCGGCGGATATTGCACTTGAGACATCCCAACTCACAGTAGAGCAAGCTATTGAAGGTGTTAAATTACTGGATGCGACAGTTAATACTTCAAATGCTATCGCGGAACAAACGGTAAAAACCACTAAATCTATTACCCAACTCAATGAGCAATCCCAAAGTATTCAAGCGATTGTCGCTACCATTAGCTCCATTGCTGACCAGACGAACCTACTGGCACTTAATGCAGCAATAGAAGCGGCCCGTGCTGGCGAACAGGGACGAGGCTTTGCTGTGGTGGCCGATGAGGTACGTCAGCTTGCCGCAAGGACCAGTAAATCCACCAATGAAATTGCCGCAGTGGTTGAGAAAAATAGCCAGCTAACCGCCAGTGCCACCAGCATGATGAACGAGGTGGAGCGAATCGCTGAACAAGGTAAACAGCAGTTAGTAGAAGTGACAACTGTGATGAGCCATATTCGTACTGGCGCGGAAAATGTCGCCAATACCGTATCCCAACTGTCGATTGATGAGCAACATCGTTAGCATTAAAACCCCTTGGTTTGGGATACAGTCAATCATTATCCCAAACCACTGTTTATCCCCAATTATCTCGCCCTAGAGACCTGACCGATAAAGCGGGCCTTAGATCAAATTAAAACTCGGTTTTTCGCCCTTCGTAGGCGGCACACATCTGCTGCATTTGCGCCTCTTCGTAGGGGCGAAGGCCACTCATCACTAAGGTTTTAATTCCGGTACCGACTAAGATATCGCCGCTGTGCAGTTCAAAGTGCAGCGTCACATCGCCACGCTTGCCATCAATCTTAAGCTCTTGTTCTACAAGCGATAGGTTTACTTCAACAAAGTCGAGTGTCGTCAAGTCGAATGACATGCTTTCGTAGATTACTAAGGGACGCTCAGGATTGATCATCACTTGATGTTGTTTCATCAAGGGCATCAGAATGTCGATAAAATTGTGTCCCGAGAAGGCCACATAATTACGAATAAAAGATTCGGTTTGTGCATCACAACGGCTAGCATCACCTTGGCGAGTGACATGTAAATAGGTTTTATCGCGGTTATCGCAAATCGAAAAGCTGTCGTTCACTTGTTCAGGAAATTGCAGCTCAACCCCATCACCGACCATGCCAGCAAAGGTAAACTTCATGCTTTGGCTTAGCCCATATTGGGTTAAGACTAAGGCAAATAACAAATCGCCAGGCACACAAAAACGTTTTGCGCCCACATCGTGGATAGGGTTAAAGTCTTGAGCGATTTTTTTAGCGAAGTCACTGGCTTGTTGTGCAGAAACAGAAATTGATTGATTTTGCTTTGAAAAATAAGGCGATAGAAACATATTCACTCGTTCTTTAATGGCTCAACATTGGGCTAACAACATAATGGTCACGAGTCTACCTCAGTTTTGGCATTTCACTCACCCGATGACTTGAGCAACCAGATACAAGCTAGAGTCATGGCACTCGGCTGCACCATGACCATATTTGTTAGGACTAGACTCGCTTAAATTCTCGCTTTAATTGAAAACTCTCATCGGTCACTAGCTGCTCTAATACTTCAACCCGTTCGCGAAGTTTATCAAGTTCAATATGTAACAACTGGTTATCTGCCTGAAGCTTATTATTGGCAGAACTACCGCGCTCGCGGATTTTCATAATCGCGACCGCATATCCTCCCACAATGGCAAAAATCGGGATAAGTAATGCAAGGGTTGCTGGGTTCATAATGCGTCCTTTTACAATCGATCTATTGGGTTCCAGTATGAGCAACATAACCTAAATGCACCAGTGACAAAAGTCATGACATCAGCCCACACTTATTCCTTATCGAAGCTATCCACCACAATCGCTCCCATAGAAGCGGGCATGCTAATCACGATAATCCGTTTAAAGGAAGTCATGGTGTCGTCAATTAAGGGCAACTTATCGAGACACAAGAGCACTAAACTGACGACACAAGCACTTATCAAATAGGCAATAATAATCCGGAAAATAAATACCGGCAGGCGGTGACGAATATTCTGCTGGAACACACTCTGGTAAGTAAACGCTCCGAGAAACAGCAACGACAAACCAAATAACATCAGCAAATTCAGTAGTGGTAAGGTTTCTCCGAGTTGCCATGCCTCTTCAGAAAAACCGATGGGCACCGCGAGCGCAAAGGCACCTACACACACTTGAATCGCATCTTCGGTATTAAAACGATAGGTATCAAATTGAAAAGCCATAGCTTAATCTCCCTGTCTTGCCTATGGCTTGAATAAGCCTGTTATCGAGTTATCCCTGTTAACTTAGCTACAGGCGCTCTTCAAGGGATTTGAGTCTTTCTTTCGCTTGAGCGGCATAATCATTTGAAAAACGCTCAGCCAATACGAGACTTTGCTGGTACAGGATTTGTGCACGCTTGGGATCGGCATCGCCGCCCTCTCCAGCATCGAGTAAACTGGCCAATTGAAAATAAGCCTTACCAAGCACATCTTGTTGAATACCTTGCTTTTCACCTTGAGAGGCAACCTTATCAAGCCAATAACGAGCTCTTTGTGGGTTACGCTGCGCTGGTTTCAATAAGATATCGGCATATTCTGCGGCAGCATACAAATCCCGCTCGGCGGCAATCTCCCAAAACTCTTGGCTTTGTTCAAAATCCTCTAGCCAATAATAGTAATCACTGGCAGCGCTAAGGGCCAAAGCGGGGTCAGCCTGCACACTCAAGCGATAATTGGCTAATGCCGCCGCTGCATCATGGTAGGGCGACCAAGGCAATACTTGGTAGAGAGCCATCATACTCATAGCCTCTGGCACACCTTGACTAACCAACTGTTTTAACTGCTCCCAAGCCTTAACTTCTGCGCTTTTTGCCTCGGCGGTATTTGACTTGCCTTGCAGTATGGTCTCAAAGGGCTTACGAATAAGTGCCATTTTGGCATCCATATCCCCAAGCCTAGCCGCACGTTGTAACCAATATTGGCTCTGCTCAACCTCCCCCGCATAGGCGGCCTGTGATTGCATCCACTGAATAGCAATTAAGTCATCACCCTCGGCCGCCTCTCGATAGAATTTACGCGCTTTTTCTTTATCCTGCGCCAGTGCATGACCTGCCCAATAGATGTGCGCTAGCAATCGCTTATCTTCGGCCTTGGTGCTTGCGCTTAAGGTATTGAGCATAGATTCAGGCTTACCATAGGCATAGAGATGCACATCTCCACGCGGATAACGATATTCGGTACCATCGGGGTAATGCACCGAAATATCGTCAGCTTGGCGCCACACATTCACTTGATAATCAGGCAAAACCTCTGGATTAAACTGCACCCGCAGCACAGCCTCTTTATCGAAACGCACCATTTGCGTTGCACTGCTCGACCATAAACTGCTGGTCGACTGCAAATTACTCTTAAGCTTTACCTCAAAGGGGCTATCTGTTTTGGGGCTATAGATAACCACTGGGTAATACACAGGATTAAGGGTAAGCGGTAACGCGGCAACCAAATTAGTATCTTCTTCACTGCCAGCAAGTATGGGTTCGATAGTTAGCTCTTGGCTTAAATAAAATCCATCATGGGGCGAGGCTTTGGCCGGTGGCTCGCTCGATGTTAATAATGGTGACGTATGTAAATAGTTGTCTTTTAATGACTTAACCCTTTGCCATATGGGATGACTTGGCATCAAGTTAAGGTCAAGGACTAAGTCCTCCAACTGCCAATCGCAATCTCCGCCCCCTTGTAAGGCTAACGTAAGGGTGAATGGTTTAGCGACAGCGCCACTTTCAAGCGATTGACGCAATACCGAGCTTTTATTCAATGTGGCGCGATAGGGATTGGCAATATCACCATTCGGGAAACGGATTTCTTTGCGGGTACAAAGAGAGGAAGTGTAATAACCCACAAGTTCTAGTTGGGTATGAGCAGGTAAACTCCCCATAAACTCAAAACGCTGTGCATTATTGGGTGGTGTAGTTTGGTCAACAGGTTGTTCAGGCTGCCAAAGGTTATCCCAAAATCCAGCCCAAACGGGTGCAGAGAAAAACGAGCTTACGCAGAGGCTAAGCCAAACCAGTTTTGAAATCGAACTCATAATGCCAGCTCTCCATTGCTGATGAGATTGAGTCGCTCTTGATTAAATATCTCTACATCGGTTTTCACCAATGGAACCACCCCTCGAGTTTATTCATACCATATGCGCTAACTTAACACAGCGCAGTTAATGTTTTCGCGATATCACTAAACCGTGGACGGCAGGATAATTCCGGCTGCATGCAGAGTGCTTTTAACTGTCGCAGTTGAGCGCGCAGCGCTTCATCATCATTGGCACCAGCAAAGGGCAATAAGTCATCAATCAAACAGCCTAGGGCCCGCACCTCTATGGCCTGCATGGCATTACGCTCCGATGTAGATAATTTTGCTAAGTTTGAGGCGGCGCCAAAGTCACCGAATAATAGTGACATTTGCTGATTAATCATCATATTGTGCGCATAAACATCCCCATGACTGATATGTTGGGCGTGCATATGCGCTAGGGTGTCAGCCAATTGCAAAGCTATTTTAGTAATATCTTTCAGGCTGAACTTGGTCCCCGCCTTAAAGGTGTCGCGGGTACAGGTTTCAAGGGAAGGCGGTAAACCTAAGTTATAAAATCCTTGGGGAATTAGCGACATCACTAGCCCTAGCTGATCCTGTTGGCTGATATGCGCTAATACCTTGATAAGATTGGGATGCTCGCCCGTGGTTAAACAACAATCCAATTCATCGGCAGGGTAACCGTCACTGGTCACCTCCCCTTTAAATAGCTTCACTGCAATATGTTCGCTCCCCGTGGCAGCCACCATTGCGGAATTTAACCAACGCCCTTGGTAAATAATACCGGAGGCACCTTCACCTAATTTGTCTCCGAGTTCGATGTCCGCTAGTGTCACATTGGGCACACTGGCCACATCGGCATGGGGATCGACCAGCGTATGACTAAAGGGATTGCCCGCAAACGCCAGCCAAGTAAGTTTGGGTAGCTTAAACAACCAACTCGGCAGCGCGGCTAAGGCATTTGCCGATAAACGCACTAACTCTAAGTTATGGCATTGGGCCATGGATGCTGGCAGCGAGGTTAAGCGATTGCCCGCTAAGGCTAATTTTTGCAAACGCTGCAACTGCCCCATACACTCCGGCAAGGCGGTGATTTGGTTATCCGTTAAGATCAACCAGCGAGTGTGCAAGGGCAATGACGCCTCAGGTACCGAATGAATTTGATTCGCCTTAAAGCCTATCATCTCCAGTTTCGGACACTGGCCTAACACCTCTGGCAGCACTTCAAAGCGGTTATTCGAAGCAAACAAAATCTTCAAATGGGCTAAGCGAGGTAAATCGTCGGGCAGTGAACTTAACTGGTTATTGGATAAATCGAGGATCTCCAGCGTATCGGCTAAATCAAAGATTTCCTGCGGAAACTCAGTGAGGTTTTCAACCAACTGTAATCGAGTAACCCCTTGTAATTGTCCTGCTTTTAACTGCGTTAACGTCTGCACTCTCTAACCCACATCAATGAAAAATCGCTGCTATGTTAGCTTATTTAGTGGTAAATCTAAATGTGACCTAGGTGGTCAAATTATCAGCAAAGCTATCCAGAAACCGCAAAACAGATTAGCATGTGCAACATTATCTATACCCAAGCAACCTAAAGATATCAGTTTCAGAGCGCCTAGGGTGCTCTCATTCAAGGTGCATCAAGGACAAATGTCGACCACATTTTGAATTGCTGCAATACAGAAATGGCGTACACAAACACTCCGTTTCGGCAGTCTTAAACACAGAAGCCTGCATCGAGTTAGGCTGTTTGGGTATAACGCCAAGTTAGCAAAAATGACAGGATAATCATGCGGAAAACCTTTCGCCAACCGAGTGCATTAGCAGTGCTAATGATCGCCATGTTGACAGCCCAACTCAGTGGCTGTGCGACAACATCGGCGCAAACCTCGCCCATGGAATTTGCCACCACAGCTCCAGAAGCTGAAGGTGATAGCGGAGATACCACACAATCTCATCATGATAAAAAAGAGGTTGTCGACGAGCGCTATGCCGATGTATGGGAGAAAATTCAACACGCCCGTACTATTGATGTGCATGACGATGCAGAAGTACGCAAACAGCGTAACTTTTTCGATGATAAGCAAAAGTTTATGACTCAGGTGACCCAGCGTGCCGAGCCATTTTTATACTATATTGTGAGTCAACTCGAAGCCCGCAATATGCCACTAGAACTGGCACTATTACCAATTGTCGAAAGTGGTTATAACCCGCTGGCGCAAGCAAATGGCCCCGCCGGACTTTGGCAAATGATCCCCGCTACGGGCCGAAACTTTGGCCTAACGATCAACTCAGCCTACGATGGTCGCAAAGATGCATTGGCCTCGACCGATGCCGTACTCGACTATTTACAGCATTTACACGACACCTTAGGTAACGACTGGATTAACGCCGTTGCGGGCTACAACAGTGGCGAATTAGTGATTAAAGCCGCTATCGATAGAAACAAAGCTAAAGGCAAACCTACGGATTTCTGGTCGCTGAATATTCCTGCTCGCCAAGTACAAACCGTGCCTAAGTGGCTGGCATTTATCCAAATTATCCGCGCCCCAAGCCATTACAATCTCAAAGTAATGCCAATTGCAAACCGCCCATTTTTGGAACGCTTACCCGCTCCCAATGGCGTTGAAATAAGCCAAATCGCCAATGCTGCGGGACTCACTAAAGCGGAGTTCAAAACCTATAACCCAGGATACCGTCAAAACGTGATCCCCAGTAAAGGCAAATACCAAATTGCCCTGCCGATTGAAAACATTGGCCACTATCAAGAAAATCAGCACAAGCTCTATGCTCAAAAACGTTACGACAGCCAAACCTATATCGTGAAATCCGGTGATAGCTTAGGTTCGATTGCGGCTAGATTTGATTTATCAGTCAAAGAGTTAAAACAGGCAAATAATCTGACCTCTGATCGCCTAAAAGTCGGCCAAGAGCTCACGCTATTAACGCCAATGGCGGCCAATGATAATGAGCCAGAGCCCGCAAAAGCTAAGGCTAAAACAGACAAATCATCGACCAAAGCGAATGCGAGTAGCACTAAAGCCGCCACCTCAAAATCGACCGATAAACCAGTGGCTAAAGCCAAAACCTACAAAGTAAAATCAGGGGATTCACTGGATAAAATCGCGCGTAAAAACAAGGTGAAACTCGCCGATTTAATGAAGTGGAATCAGCTCAATGCCAAGAGCATTATTAAACCCGGCCAAGAGCTAAAACTGTCAGAATAGAGACTGCTAAAACGAAAAAGCACTACCTAGGTAGTGCTTTTTTATTGCCCAATTTATTTACAGCTCAACCGCTGCGATTAAAGCTTAACTAGGTTATAGCCAAAGCTAGTTGAGGCATCCTTATTCAGCACCATAGTGATGTTGTCTTGATTATTAAAATCGATCATATCAGAGGCGTAAACCACCGTTTTTGAGCCATTTTCTACCGAGATGACCTTAATCGAATACTCACCTTTAGGCACCACTAATGATTGCGGTGCTGTCGGATTAACCGCACTGATCTTATAGGTTGCCGTATCAATAGTGTCGTTCGCCTTTAAGAAGTACAACGTAAGGTTACTCTTATCGGCAAAACTCACGATATCGAACTTGAAGCTGTAGGGACTTGGCGTTTGAGTTTGTTTCATCTCCATCGCCTTCACTTGGCTGCCCTGCTCGTAAATAAAGATGGTTTTAATATCATCTTGATTAAGGGTGATTAGCACATTGTCGAGTAATTTCGCTTGGCTAGTATGGTCAAATACGCTCACGCCAAAGTCATTAAACTCGGCACCTTTATAGGCTGTTACGCCAAAGGGGGCCACATTGCTAAATAGCGCTTCTTGTTTACTACTCACCACTTTCACATCAACATTATGTGTGGCCAAGCCATTAAACACTCTAAAATCAACACTGCTTTCGAGGGCGACATGGTTACGCACATTGGTGGTAGAGTCGACGCTGTCTAAACTGATTTTAGCGGCTGATGCGCCAAAGCTTTCCCTTAAAATCAACTTATAGGGCACCTTGGTTTTAAAGCTAATGCTCGCCGTGGTGTAGCTGATATTGGTCGTCCCTGCGGCAGTCAGATAAATTTTGTAGTCGCCCGTATCCAAAATTTGTGGCGTTGAAACCTCACCATAGGAGACGCTGCCAAGCATCACCGCATCGGCAAAGCCTTTATCCGCCTTGGCAATATACGCATCGTACGCTGGTGCATTGGTTGCGGTATGGGCAATCAACAACTGCATTTTGCTCTTGTCTGCCTCGGCATTTTGTTTATCAAGCTCGGTGCGCGAGTAATTGATATTCAAAAGGGCTGGCGAGGCAAAATCCCCATGCAAAACAAAGAAATGATCCGTTGCCGTTTTTAAATCGATATTCTCTTTATAGAGCGAAATATCTTTATTTGCCGCATCCTTACCCATCACCTCGACAGCACTCACGCCGGGAGTTGATGTAAAGCGTGGCATCGCATCGGCGTAACTCACACTTTCATAGGTTTTATCGCCAATCTTCAGCGCGGTATCAGTGCTGCCAACTGTCGCGTTGTAAAATTGCACATAGGTATCGGTTTTGGAGGTATCCTCATCCTTGTTATTATCGGAGCCACCGCAAGCAGTAACCCCTAAACAGGCGAAGGTCATTACTGCGAATCCTTTGAGTTTATTGTTAAGCATTGTATCCCTCATTTGCAGACAAAATTTCAGTTCAGTCTACGCAGTTATACAATGACAACAATGGCAATTTCCACTCAAAACAAAAACAAATATTTTACAAACTCAAACACTTAACAAACATTTCAGCAACCAAGCTAATATTGATACAAATCACATTTTTCGGGCGCTGAATTGATACAAATACCTTTTGCGATACGTTTACTTACAACTCAAATAACTTCTTTTACGCTAAAAATTATTTGGCTTTAAGCACAGGCGTTCGGACTTTAACCTGCTTTGGCTCCATCCCAAGATACGCGACAACCTTGTTCGTCTTATACGATTGGGTTACTCTCGCATCGCCAATTAAGCCTTAGGGATGGATAGGGTTTGCAAGGGATTCTTAACTACTACAAACAGTGTTTTCAACACGATAGTGCTGAAATTAACCTGTGGTCTAGCCACAAACTTGCTGAGCAAGAAAAGCTATTGCTCCAAGGAGCAGACGAGTTAAGCAGTGGCTTTCTGCCTCGCTTGCCGGTGCCATTTACTCCCGCCTCGGCATTAATGGCGCGTAGTGCCTTGTATCTACGTGAAAAAGTATTATTGCACTGTTGTCTGTTTTTCTGTGGCACTGTCGAGCTTAATGGCGAAAAACGTAAAGTCGTCACGCCACTGCTGTACCGTGAATGTCAGTTACAGGCCGATGGCGATAACATTTACCTCGAATCTAATAACAGCTTCTCTGGCGGCGGGCTATTCACCATCAACGAAGCCCTGTTAGAAAAATTAGTCGTTGAGGGACACGGCTTAAGTCAAGAGCTACGCGATAATCCAACGGATGTCAGTGGCTGGATAGCTTGGCTGCGGGCAGGCCAAGCCGATGTTGATACCAGTCATTTATTGCATTTTCCCAAGCTGATCGATGAGGCTGAATTCACTCAGCTTAGCCGTAAACGTGGGCAATTTATGGTTAGTCGCAGCCAAATTATTCTTGCAGAGCGTTCGCAGGCCAGTCGCGGCATATTGCACGAACTCGACAATCTCATCACAGCGCCCTCACACTCTGCGCCGCTTCAAGCGCTGTTTGGGCAAGCGCCAACTCGAGATTCAGTTAGTCACAATGTCGACACCCAAGAAGCTTATCTTCCAGGGCTATTAAGCCGCGCGCAAATTCAAGCCTTAAAGGTGGCGGCCAACCATACTTTGGGGCAGATATCGGGCCCACCGGGAACGGGTAAAAGTTACACCATCGCCACCGTGGCGGCGGAGCAGGTATTAAGGGGTAAATCGGTACTTATCGTCGCCCACACCGACGTTGCCGTTGATGTGATTGCCGACAAGTTGCAGCAGCAATTCCAGCTTGGGAGCAGTCTTATTCGAGCTGGCTCGCCGCAGTTTATTAAAGTCCTTAAAAACCAGATAGATGAAATGCTCCATGGCCAGCATCCAGCGACTGATGAAACCATCTCAGATATCCGACTACTCAATGCAAAACAGCAACTTAATACTGTGACTCGCGAGCAAACTAAAATGGAAGCCGGTTTTATACACCATTGCCGCCACGCCATACGTCGCGGCCAAAAACTGGCGACCTTACAACAAGGACAATCACGCTGGCGCTTAGGATTTTACAACTGGGCTTACCGTGCGGGGATCAAACAGTTTGCCCAGCAATGGGATGTGCTCGATAAATTAACCGCCCTTATCGCCCAAAAAGAAGACTTAAGCCTCAAATACTTACAATTGGCCACTCACTATCGATTAAACCAATTGCTCAAACATAAGCGCAGTACGCTGGTGAGTTTTGCCAGTGCACTTCGCGCTCGCCAGTCCGCTAAGCAACTCGACGGCTTCTACAAGACGGATTTTGATGCCTTAAAGCAAACCTTTCCCATTTGGTTATCGAGCCTTGCCAGCTTACATAAAGTGCTGCCCATGGAGCAGCAAATGTTTGATCTAGTGATTATTGATGAAGCCACCCAAGCCAATATTGCCGCCTGTTTACCGGCCTTGCAGCGGGCAAAAGCAGCACTGGTGGTAGGCGACAGTAAACAGCTGCGCCATTTCTCGTTTTTATCCCGTGCAAAACAAACCCAAATCCAGACCCAACTTGGACTTGCTGCGGATTGCCGCGGCCTAATGAGCTACCGTGATGCCAGTATGCTCGACTTAGTATCACAATCCCTTGCGAGCCAATCCCAAGTGGTATTTTTAAATGAGCATTTTCGGAGTAAACCTGAGCTGATCCAATTTAGTAATCAGCAGTTTTATCAAGGTATGCTGAAGATTATGCAGCACAGACCCTGCACAAGTTCAGGGCACTTACACCGAGTCCAGGTGACTGGCAGCCGTGATAGTAAAGGAATTAACGCCATAGAAGCGGAGGCATTAATTGAAAAGTTAGCTCAACTGATTGATGAACAAGAAAATGTATTAGTGCCCGCCAGCATTGGTGTACTCTCCTGCTTTCGCAATCAGGCAGAGTATTTATCCCAGCAAATCCTCGCGCGCTTTAGCGCACAACAACTAGAGCGTCACCAATTACGGATTGCCACACCCTTTGGTTTTCAAGGGGAAGAGCGCGATATTATGCTGCTGTCGTTTAGCATTTCGGCCAACGACAGCCGCGCCGCCGTGTATTTAAATCGCGCCGATATGTTCAATGTCGCCATCACCCGCGCTAAACAAATGCAGTGGCTATTTTTGTCGGTACAAGCGCATGAGCTTCCCAACAATAATTTACTGGCAACTTACTTAGCATCGGCGGGCCAATTTCAAGCGGCACACAATTATGTCGATTCCCTCGATAGCTTCGGTCAGTCAGTGGCACTCGCGATAGAAGAAAAAGGCATAACAGTCTGGCGCGCCTATCATATGGCGGGGCTAGAACTGGATATTCTGTGCCGCTATGGTAACCAATATTTAGCAATAGATTTAATCGGTTACCCAGGGCCTTGGGCGGACTTTTTCGATATTGAACTGTATAAGCTGTTACAGCGCGCAGGGATTAAACTTATCCCCGTCAGCTACGGGCTATGGTGCCAACAGCAAGAATTGTGCATCCAATATATTTGCCAGCAATTGGGTAAAACGCCGCAGTAAGATGTGAGCAATGCAACAACTAAACTCAATCACAACAGCCTTAATCGCTGCGGTTAAATGGGATTGCCCCTCTTCATACCTTATGCGCCTGTCCCCGCATAGTTTTCTTGAACGATTCCCATGGCTGACTGAACGGCAACGCTGTAGTCCTCAAACTTTTGTTTATAAAAGTAGAAAAATGCGACTCCGAACTCAGCTAACTCAATGAATATAAAGTTATTCGTAGAATGGAAAAAATGAAAGTCTTTGTTTGTTGTATGGATAACACAAAGGGAATTAAGCCTATCTACCTTGGATTTCACACTCAATACTTGCAATGCCGAACGAATATTTGAAAATACCTTTGCAGGACTAGTGTCCATAGGACCTTGAAACATTGCTATCGGCATTTTGCCAATGAAAGGAATGTATTCAGCCCCTTTTACCCTATTTAAGTTTCTTCTCAGGTCAAGCACTTGAAATTTATACTCTAATGTCTCTAACCATAAGATAATTAACTCTAAGGTATCTTGGGAGAATTGTTGGTGACTGACATCGACTCTCTGAAATTCATGCTTCAAATGCCTCTCTAAGTAACCAAGTAAATTAGAATTGCAATCTTTGCATGCTGGTAGTGTGGTTTTATTGTACGTTTGAGAAATACCGTTAGTTGTTGTTTCAAAAGTTCGTTTAGTACAACGATTATAGATCCATTGAGGAATCACGTGCTCCCTAGTCAACTGCTCTTGAGAGCCACAAATTATGCATATTTCTGCTGAGTGATCAGCAATGATTGCATCAATCACTTTTATCTTATTTGCTCTAATTTTCTTTCGAAGCTTAATCAGCATTAACTGAATGCTCATTTGAAAAATTACTCCCAACTCACAGGGCACTTAGCCTTTTATTAGTATGCTGTGCCATTACCTTATTTGAACAGCAAAAGCGCGTATAGTTAATTACTTGTAATAAAAGGAACTTACCAGCTTTTGATCACATGCGCCATGCGAAAAACCGTGCAATATTGGATACGAGGGGATAACGATCTGGTTCTAGCCAGTCGTTATGAGTAACTAAAAGCAGAGTATTTGTAGGGCTATGATGGTTAACAGCCTTAATCACACCCTCGCGGCTGATAAATGGCTTTTATCTTGCTTCGCAGCCAAGTGATTTTGGGGTTGTAGCTGTTTCTCTTATGCCAAATCAAGGTAAAAGGAATGGCGAGTTTATTAAGATATTCGCCACTTATCGGGATCGGGCGAGTGACTAAGTCAGGGTGTAATTGGCGGGCATATTGCTCACAATATTGCGGTGCTATTGCCATCATACTGTGGTGAGGCTCTGCAGCGACAAACAGCGACTGCTCAAAACTGGCCAAGGTCAGCACAGTATTACGACTTAACCCAAGCTCAATAAGCACATCATCTAAGGCCCAGGTTTCGCTCTTTTCCCACAAGATATTGATATGCGGGTATTTTAAGAAAGTGTCTATATTCCACTCTTCCTGTAAGGCCGGATGATCTCGATGCAAATACACCTGGGGAAGATCGGTAAATAAAACCTCAAAATCGATAAAATAAGGCAATAAATCAAGGGACTCCTTGGAGCGAGGATGACTTTCTCGGCCAGTAAAACCTATGTCTGCCTCACCGCGAATAATGGCCTCTAGTGAATCATAATCCCAATTGCGCACCTTCACTTTTGCATCAGGGTAGTGTTGGTAAATCGCCTGCGTTAATTGATTAAGCATAATGAGCGATAAAGGTGACTCAAGCATTAGCTCAAAACTGAGCCCTTTTGCCATATCGTTCCCGCGCTTGCCCATAAGCTGTTTGCCCATTTGTAACCAATCGGCTAAGTCATGCTCCATGCTTTGGGCTAATGGCGTAAGCTGCAATCCCTGGGGCGTTTTAATGAATAGTGGGTCGTCAAACCAATCGCGCAATTTCGCCAAGGATTTACTCACGGTCGATGGCGTCACATTGAGCTTTTTAGCGGCCTTAGACACGCTCCGCTCCTGCGATAGCAGCTGAAAAGTAAACAACAGATTGAGGTCAAGCCGACTCAGGGATTTGCTCATTCGCTACCATTTCCGACATTTTAGGCACCGCTAACATTAGCGTGATGCTTACCAGCGCACCAACGCTGAGGATAGCTAATAATATATTAATCGCGCTCACTTCGAGCAGACCCATCACCCAAATATACAACGCAGAAGTACACACTTGGGCAATCCCCAGTAATGAGCTGGCCACTCCTGCCCGAGCCACAAATGGGCTAAGCGCCTGACTCATGGTCACCCCAAATCCAATTGAAAAACCAGAACAAACAAAAGCAAACCCTAAGAGGTTAAATGAATGACTAACCCCGCCCAATTGAGTCAAGATAAACACTAAGGCGGCCGCAAAGAATAACCCTTGGGAGAACAAAATTAATGATTTTTCTTTAAACTGGTTAAGCAAAAAGGGCGTCGAAAATGAGGCTAACATACTCACCAATGCCATCATTGCCATGGTATTGGAATATTGGCCACGGTCAAACCCCATCTGCCCCATAATCAGCATGGGAGACACATTCACATAGCTTAAAATCGTGGTCACACCTAAGGTTGTTATGACCAGGCGACTGATAAAAAAGCCTTGTTTAAAGGATTCCCTTTGCGCACTTGGCAAAGCTTGCGTGTGAAATGCTGCTTTAGAATGGGTTTCACGCAATACCAATAGACAAAGAGCGAATACCAGTAATCCCATCGCCGCCATAGTGTAAAACAAGCTAGGCCATGGAAACTTAAGCATGATTAAGTGGCCAATCACAGGCGCGATCACAGGGATAATACAGGTCACGCCATTCACCATTGAGAGCACTTTGGCTCGGCGTTTATCGTCTAAGACATCACGTAAAATCGCGAACGCGACAACATAACAACAACCCGCACCAATGCCTTGCGCAAAGCGCGCGATTAAAAACAAATCACTGGTTTGCGAACCCGCCGCAAAGTAGGAGGCTAGCGCGAACAGTAAGGCGCCAAAAAGTGTAATGGGTTTACGCCCAATCCTATCGGCTAAACTGCCTGCAAACAGCATAGTCGTCGCCATGCCAGCCAGATACACAGAAAAAGCAATGTGCAGCTGCGCCTCACTCGCCCCAAGTTGACTCGCAATTTGCGGCAACCCGACTAAGTACATATCGATCCCCGTCGGATACATTAGGACTAAGCCAAAACTACATAACAGATATCGAAACATCACATCACCACTCTACAAGAATATGGCGCTTAGCCTAATGCGGGTTTCGCTTAAGCGTGAGTGGCATTTTCGACAACGGTTATTTCCAATTACGACCGACAAATATTTCAATCACCAATAAAAACCAAACCTCTTGTGACACGAGTATCACAGGAGGTAGGTCTTCAGATAAATTGCGGTTTAATGGCTCACGGAGCCGTGACGGGTGCAGGTAAGGTTTCGATAGTTAAACGCCTATCATCCTTGAGGTATTTCTGCGCCAATTGGCTTAACTCGGCGGGCGTGATCTGCTGTACCAACGCCAAGCGTTGGTTAAAGCTCGCAAAACGCTCCGGCTGGCTTTGGGCGGTTGAGGCCAAATCTAACCAGAAGTTATTACTTTGCGGCGCCATCTGCATCCACTCCAGTACCGGCTGACGGGCGCGATTGAGCAAATCCTCACTGATCCCCGAAGGCGTTTTAACCTGCTTAACTGCGGCGGCGTAATGCTTAGCCACCTCAGGCAACATGGTAGTGGTGGTCACACTAAATAGGCCGAGATAACCATATCCCGTTGGATTTAAATCATTATATGAGAATGCAGAAGGCGAATAACTTGCCCCCGCTTTCTCACGCACATTCTCGGTAAGTAAGATGCTTAGTACCTGCTCGAGCAAACCTAAACCCACCAGCTCACGGGGATTGCTCATATCCGCTGTCGGCCACACCTGCGCGAGCGCTGCCATATCGACTTGACCATAATGCGTCAGGCTCATTTGTGCTGGCACGTTGGGAAACACAGGCACGATAGTCTGCCCCTTAGGGATCGGCTGACGGGAAATCGCTCCTAAGGTTTGTGCAACCTCAGCAATGGCTTGGTTTTCATCAAAATCACCCACGATGGCCAGCTCAATCGCCCCTTGTTGCACCGCAGAATGGAAGCTGGGCGCGAGTTCAGCAAACTGACGCTTGAGGATTTCATCAGGGTTGCCATAGCCATAACGTTTGTCGCCATTATGGGCAATTCGCGCAAATTGATTCGAAAACTCCAGTTGTGGATTGCTATGAATGCTCTGCTGCTCGGCAATCACTTGCTCACGGAATAACTGCTCGGCTTGCTTATCCATCCCCGGGTCGACTAGATAAGCCGTTAGTACACCTAATTGGGTGCGAAGCTCGGCAGCATTGGTGCTGATCTCGCCACCAAAACTCTGCTCACGTAAACTCAAACTGACCGAGATATCTTGGCCTGCAAAAATCTCCTGCAAGCTGTCTAAATCGTGAAGTCCCAAACCGCCCTGCACAAAGGCGCTATTAAACAGGTAAGACAAACCATCTAGCTCGGGGAATGGCACCTCACCAAAGCCAATATTGAGACTCACCAACGTCAGCCCCTGATTAAAAGATGTAGGTTTTAAATTGAGACGCACACCGTTAGCAAACTCTAGCTTTCGTATGCCAGTTGTGGCATCGCGCTGCTCGGCAACAATCTGTCCAGCCTCACCAAATTGACTATAGCCAAACTCGGCAATGGCTTTGGTTTCGGGCGCTTTTACGGCTTGCTTTTGGCTCACGTTGTAGGCGGCTAAGAGTTGCTTTTCAATATTTTCAATGGGTTTGTTATTGGTTAGATACAGATAAGGCGTCCCTTCCCAAGTCTGTTTAAACAACTGATGCAGTTTTTGCGGCGTGATACTCGGCATCAACTTTTCAAACAGAGCCAATTGCCACTCTGGCTCCACAGGCACGCGCCTGCTCGCTACCGCACTCACTAAGCTGTCGGCAATGTTCACACTGTGGATAGTGTTACTGCCTGCGGCACTGAGCTGATAGCCCTTGTGAATTCGTTTAAGTTGCTGATCGATTTCTTGTTGGCTAAAGCCAAATTCCAGCGCCTGACGTAGTGTTTGTTCCAACAACGCAAGCCCTTGCTGCCAGTTGTTTTCCTGCGTGCCCAGCGTCATTTGCGTGCCGTAGGCAATATTGTATTGCGGGCCGATTTGTAAGCTCACGCCATACAAACCTTGGCTATGGAGCAACTGTGACTCTAAACGACGATACAAAATACCGTGGGCAATATCTAATAACATCTCCTGCTCACGCAGTGCTGGCGTATCTGGTAGCGGTGTTTGAGGTGTTAACATGCCTAACGAAACCGAGGTTTGCAGGCTTGGATCAAAAAATGCCGCCGCCTCAACAGCGGTTTTAGCCTGCACCACACCGATGGATTGTGCCTTCACCCCAGCAGCCTGCGGCGCGGCTTTCCAGTCGGTAAATTGCTGCTTGATCTTTTGCTCGATACGACCGACATCGATATCACCCACCACGATTAAGGTGGTACGCGATGGCGTATAAAAACGCTGATAAAGGGACAATAACGTTTCACGATTTGCATTTTGAATGCTAGTCGCCTCTCCCACAGGAAAGCGCTGCGACAGCAAGGTTTGCGGCATTAAAAAGGCTAACTGGTGACGATAGTTTTCTAAATCGGCACTACTGCGTTCACGCAGTTCAGACAAGACCACCGCTTTTTCGCGCTCGATTAGCGCGGGGTCAAGCAACAGATTACTGGCGATTTCGCGCATTAAAAACAAGGCGGTATCGACTTTATCTTGGCTATTGCTCGGTAAATTAAACTGATAAACCGTTTGCTGAAATTCAGTCACCGCATTGGTATCAGCCCCAAAACTTAAGCCTAAGCGTTGTAAGGTAGGGATCATCTCCCCCGCCTGGAGTCCCGTAGATCCATTAAACGCCATATGCTCTAAAAAATGCACCAGACCCTGCTCGGCATCTGTTTCCATCACCGAGCCTACATCTACCCGCATACGGACAATCACGGCTTGCTCAGGGGTTTTGTTGTTCACTAACAGGTAGTGCATCCCATTAGCAAGCGTGCCACTGTGCACTCGTTCGCTTAAAGGCAGGTTGGCCGACTCAGGCCATAGAGGCGCTTCAACCGCACTTAATGGTAAAGCCATGCTGATAAGGAACAGCCATAGCCATAGACGTTTAAACTGGATTTTCTTGAAATTGCTCATAAAAATTCACTTTCTCTCCAACATTCGATTCATTAACCGGAGAAAATGCTTACCTCAATACTGATAAATTGACTTTTCACTATAACCACAAAAACGCTTTAAGTCACAAAATCAATACCTTACAGCGTACTTAAAATATCAAAAAACATGCATTAATAGATAAAACGACATTAGAAATTGAAAGTATATGAGGGAAAACTCGTTGTTAACTTTATAAAAAGATATTCCTCTATCGCATATTGTTAATTCAGAACAGGCTTAATTAAAGCCTGTTCTATTCTAAATTAAGCTAGTCTGATTAACACAGTTAATGCATAGATAACCATAGCCCAATAAAAACCAAAAAGAACAATCCAAACCCAATTCAACCAAGTTAAACTTGAATTATCCTCGTAGTCTAAAGGTTCAAGCGCAAAGTTAATTGCTTTTTGAGCTTCATACAATGGATACAAAACGGCTAAAGGTATAACAATAGAAATTAAAATCAAAGATGTCGGTAAAGTCTCAATTTGATTGAGAACACTAGAGACTACGACAAGTAAAACGTAAACTGTCGCCAAAGCAGAATGATTCCAACGATAACTTCTATTATCTTCTTTAATATATTCATTAACATAAACAAACAAAGAGTGTGTAAAAAATACCGTAAAAATGCATCGAGCAATTGGCCATGCATCTAAATCATAATACTCTTTTAATGCCTGCCATTGCTTATAAAACCAGTATATTTGATATAGACCAAAGGTAGCAAAAAACATAATAACAAATTTAGCAAGTGAAACATGAAACAGTGGTACTCTATGAATATTGCTATCTACTGTTATTTGTTTTTCATCGCTCTTTAATGGATTATTTTCCTGACTTATTACATCTTCCATGGAAGAATTCCTTTCTTTTAGTAGTCGTCATAACGTTAATTTATTTTCAAAAGTTCAAGCCCTTTAGCGGACTCAAAAAATCTACCCTAAACCGCAACAACTGTTAACAATTAAGCAAATAAAATTATTCAAAGGAAAGATAAGCCACATATAAACAAAAAGCCCTGCAAAATATTGCAGGGCTTTTAAAAACTATGTTTCCACTGTAAAAGTTGGAAAATTAAAAGGGAAGTATACGTAAAAAAGCAGCAACCACATTCACGAGTGAGTGAGTGAAACGCAAAAAATCAATTAAAAACAATTAACTTACACAAAATCTCATCCTCATTTATTTTTACACTTTACCAAACTATGTCAATATAAAAACATAAATAAGCAAACAAAGGTCTTTTAATCGCTTTATTTTAACACATTTTGCATGGCACCTATAACGCCCAAGACTGCTTTGTGCCAGAAGCGGATATTACAATGTGCAGGTATTAAAGTCCGCTATTAGTCGTTAGCAGAACGTTAGTGTAAGGGCGATGAGCAGCGCAGCGGGTTATGGTCCCAGTATTCTGTGTAAATTATCTTGGCCGGTTTCAATATTATGCTGTAAAAATCATGGTAACAACAGAGTTTAAAATTAATCACTCATAGATAGTAATTTTTTGGTAATAGGTTTGCCAGACCTCACGCTAGTACAACCGAATAGGTATTACGACCACGTTGTTTACTTAAATACAGCTGCTGGTCTGCCAGTTCTATAATATTACTATCGTAGCCTTTCGCTTCATCGGCGACGGCAATGCCAACACTGATGCTCAGTTTGGTGGCGGGAGTTTGGGGGTGTGCGATATCTAATTCCAATACATGATGCAGCATCTTTTTTGCCACGGTTACTGCGCCATTTATATCGGTATCGGCTAGCAACACTACAAATTCTTCACCTCCATAGCGGGCGACCGTGTCAGCCTGTCGCCCGTTATGCTTTAGGGCACTGGCCACTTTACGTAAAGCATCATCTCCTGCTAAGTGGCCAAACGTATCGTTATATTTCTTAAAGTAGTCGATATCAATCATCAATACTGCAAGAGGACTCAGTTTACGTCTATGTTGGGCAAGTTGGATTGATAAAACGTTATCAAAATAGCGGCGGTTATAAATACCGGTTAACCCATCCAGATAAGCGAGAGAACGCAGTAAGTCAGCTTGTCTTTTCAGGGCTAAGTGAGCCTTTACCCGGTTACGTAATGTATTTGTATTAAATGGCTTTTGAATAAAATCGACGCCACCTGCATCCCAGCAGGCATCTTCATCCGTTTCATGCTGCAAGCCTGTGACGAATATGACCGGGATATCTGCCAGTTGTTTATCGGCTTTTAATTGCCTGCATGTTTCTAATCCATCCTGCTCAGGCATTACTACATCTAACAAAATGAGATCAGGCCGACTGTCGTGGCAAACTTTTATTGCCTGTTTGCCGCTTGTGGCCATCAGAATATTGTACTCGTTGCCTAAAACCTGAAAGACAATCTGAATATTAATAGGTTGATCATCGACAACTAAAATGGTTGCAGGGAATTGGCTGATAGCTACATTTGGTATAGTGTCAGCTGACATATAAACTACTCTTTGAATTGACTTAACATTTTATCAACTATCACGACTGCTTGCTCAAAAGTCAAGTTGACTAGAGCCTCTTCAAGCTCTTTATTTAGTTCAGGTGTTTGAGCCTGCAGTGACGGTGCCAATTGCTGATAAAGTGGCAACGCTGCCATGTTGGCAAGATTGAGATGTTGCTTTAGCGTCATTAACTGAGCTGCCTGTTCCGTCCGGCTAACAGGGGCTTGTGCGGTAGCTATTTGCTGTTCCACTTGTAATAATTTCACCAAGTCTGTAGCGGTGTTAAGAGTTAACTTCAGTATATCCAGAACGTTGTTATCTACCTGATAACCGTCATCACTGTGCTCACGCAGCTCATCTTCCAAGCGGGCAGTAAGCTTTGCCAGATTGCTAAAGCCAAGTGTGCCTGCAGCACCTTTTAAACTATGAAACAACAATCGTGCATTACGACGGGTAAGTGTTTTATCCTCTAGTTGTTGTAATGCTTGCCTAAGGTCCTGCTCAAATTGCTTTAATACATTGACATAAATCGTCAGGGAATAACCAAGGCGCTGAACAGCAGCTTCGAGTTCAATATGATGCTGCTGGCAGAACGCTAACGCTGCCTGATCAAAATTCAGGTTTGATTTATTAACTTGTTTGACGTGAGGTGCTTTTTCTGCTTTATGATGGCTGAGAATTTTGGTCGTCAACTCGTTAAGATCAAAAGGTTTTGCGATGTGGTCTTGCATACCTGCTGCCAGGCAAGCGGCTATATCATCAGACATGGCGTGCGCTGTAATAGCAATAATCGGCAGCAACTGATGTCTAGGTAGCTTTCTAATCTCACGAGTGGTTTGATAGCCATCCATTCCCGGCATTTGTATGTCCATCAGTACCATATCAAAGTGCTCTGCCGTACTTTCCAGCATCTCTAACGCTTCCTCACCGCTGCTAGCAATTTTGATGGTCGCCCCTAGTTGCTGCAGTAACTCACTGGCAACCAGCTGGTTCGTCAAATTATCTTCTACCAGCAGTAAGGATATTCCCTGCAATGGCAGCTCGTGCGGGAGGGGGGAGGTCGGGAGCGACAGGTCGAGATCGCCAAAAACAACACTCTTTACTGCCTGTAACATCATATTTTTTGTAACAGGTTTAATTAAAAATCCATCCAGATAGCGCTCATAATCGTTATTTTGCTCATCGAGCAGTTCTTTTCCATGAGCGGTAATCATTACAATCAGTGAAACCACGCTACTATGCAATTCCCGTAGCTCGCGAGCGAAGGTTAGGCCATCTTTACCCGGCATACGCCAGTCTACGAAAACGACATCATAGCGAGTACTATCGCGGTGGGCTTGCTTGACTAATAGTGACGCCTCTTGCGCATCGGACGCAATCTTTGCCTGCCATCCCAACGAGACCGCAATACCTTGTAAAATTATTCGCGCACTGTCGTTGTCATCGACAATCAACACGCTCAACTTTTCATTACTACGAGTAAACGTTTGAGAGTTTTGGATCGCCCTCTTCTCCGCATTGCGTACGACGACGTTAAAGCTAAAGGTACTTCCACAACCAAATTCACTCTCTACGCCGATTTCACCACCCATCAAATTCACCAAGCGCTTACTGATGGCTAAACCTAAACCTGTCCCGCCATAGCGACGACTTATTGAAGAATCTGCTTGTTGAAAACCGGAAAAAAGAGCGTTCTGTTGCTCCAGCGTGATACCGATCCCAGTATCTTTAATACTGAAAGACAAGTTAATCTCGCCCTCTGGCAGTGATTGAGACCTAATTGAGATGAGTATTTCACCCTTATCAGTAAATTTTATGGCATTGCCGACCAGATTTATCAGGACTTGTTTAATACGGAAACTATCACCTAACAAATGCTCAGGCACATCCGCTGTGACATCGTATAGCACTTCCAATCCTTTTTGCTCTGCACTAGATGAAAAAACAAGGCCGATATCCTGCAGCAAATCCGTCAAACTAAATGGATGCGGGTCTAGCTCCAACTTACCGGCTTCAATTTTTGAGAAATCCAGAATATCATTTAACAAGGTAAGCAAAGACTTAGCTGCACTATAGGCTTTTTCTATATAGTCGGCCTGGCGTTGATCCAGCGTGCTGTTGGCTACCAATTGTAATAATCCCAGAACTCCATTCATCGGCGTGCGGATCTCGTGGCTCATATTTGCCAAAAACTCAGATTTTGCTTTATTAGCAGACTCAGCTTGTTCTTTTGCTTGTGCCAGTTCCGCTTCGTATTTAAGTTGTTTAGTTAAATCAAACGCGATACCAAGAAAGCCTGCTAGCTGACCTTGCTCATCTTTTAGTGCACTGAGATTTAGTTTTACTTGCACCTGTTCACCGGTTTTTGTCAGGTAGGTCCAGCGCACATTATCCGTTTGCCCCAGACGCGCTTTCGCTACAAGGGTTTCAAAACCGACCGCGATGTTGCTACCGAGCTCAGTGGTCAGCTTAGCGGCATGGTGCTCCACTTCTGCGGGCAGATGAAAAATAGACGGGGTTTGTTGGAAAAGGACCTCCTCTGCGCGATAGCCTAAGAGTTTTTCTGCTGCTGGATTAAAGGCCGTAATAATGCCTTCTTCATCGGTAGCGATAATGGCGTAGCCCGCGCTGCTAAGAATACTGCGCTGCAAGATATTAACACGTGAAATCTCCGCCGTTCGCAGTGCGACCTGCTGTTCAAGCTCAGCATTCGCTTTTAGTAAAGTTTGCTCTGCAATACTTGCCAGCTCCTGCTTATGACGGATTAACTGACTTCTGCGCATTAACATAAGTTGCAGTAGATACACGCCAAAGGCCAGGATGGTACTGACTGCCATTACTTCAAAAAATAAGCTGGTGCCAGAGCGCAGTTGCAGTTCATTAATAAAGCGATTGGTTGGCGTAAGCGACAGCTGCCATTGGCGGCCAAATACAGAGAGATTTAATTTATGTTGTAGAGCAGCGTCGTAAGTGTCTTTCACTTCTTGGCTGAAGAACTCGATTGGCGTTTGTTCGGTAATGTCACTGATTTGCAGAAAGACATCGTTTTCCAGACCAGCAACTGAATTAAGGACGTCGTTAATCAGGATTGGGGCGTAACTCCAGCCAAATAAATGTTCAAGCCGTTGCCGACTATCTTGTGGCACGGTTGTTGTTTTATATACCGGCATTAACATTAAAAAACCCTGTTGAGCTCGCTCATTTGCTTGTACTAAGGTAATGGGCGCTGTTAACCTCACATCGTTATTGAACGCCGCATCTAATGCTGCCTTGCGGCGCATTGCTTCGGAACCAATATCAACCCCCACGGCCTCTCGGTTGTTTTGCTCAGGTTCAATATAGGTGATCACAAAAAGGCTATCTTGGTGTGGCGTAAGCTGCCTGATTTGGAAGTTGTAGCTTGGTCGCTCGGCAGCCATCCGGTCTAGAAATGCCGCAGTTTGGTTTGGTTCAACTTTGATGATTAAACCAAAACCATGAGCCCCTGGAAACTCCCTTTTATAGTCTCGCACTTGCGTATAGACCTGCATATCGTTGTAATCAAAATGCTCAGGGGATAGCGACATTACTGCACCACGGGTGCCGCGCAAACCATATTGATACAGCGTGACCTTTTCCTGAACCCCTTCTGCAATTAGATTTAACCTGACAGTAACCGCATCACTAATTCGCTTTGCTTGGGTTTGTTGTTGCTGATCTACCATGGATGTTGCCACAAAGTAGCCAATAACTAATAACCCTAACGGTAGCCATAATGACATTAACCAACTGCGTAATGAAAATTTGGGAACAGAGATAAGTGACTTCATTTAATGCTCAGGAGGCTCCGATTGATATAAAAAGGGTAGGGCCGATAATTTAGATGGAAAACCAAAATCAAATTCAGAAACAATCCAGCAACTGATTTGCCTGTAGGACTCGCTCATTATGAAACAGTCGCACCAGCGCGCCGTGTTTTTAAAACAAGTTGAGCCAACCAGTAAATTAGAAACTTATTAAAAATATCAATCTAAGCTCAAAAAGCAAAACTTTCAAGTTGCATTGAGCTTATGTCGATATGAATAGTCATATTTAATCTACAGAGCAAGGACAAATTAGCGCCCCCTAACATTGTCAATCCAACTTAATTGCGTGATCTACGGAAATCAATAGAAGCAGATCGCTTTGAAGATGATTGTTGTAGTAAAAAGTTAGCTTGCCTTACTGAGAAGCACGATCCGAGTGACAATCAACTCGACGAATGGATGCTGGACACTGTGGTTGAGACACATGCCATTTTGCGGTTAAAAGTCCGTCCAACTTCAGGCGTTAATGTCCGCTCTATCAAGCAAAGCATACTTTCGCATGAGTACTATGATGCGGAGAGAAATTTCTGCTTTTCGCTCGTTGCTGATATAACCATTAATTGGCCAACAAATCAGCCAAATAGCTATTTCTTTTGTGTGAATTACTGATGGTTTCAGTAATGAGCCTCATATCCTGAAAACTACCGACAATATGGATCTCATGCTCAGCTCGTGTTATTGCAGTATATAGCCACGCTCTATCAACGATTTTACCGTTCTGTAATGCAATAATAATTCTAGGGAATTGCGAGCCCTGAGCTTTGTGAAGGGTTATCGCATAACCCAACTCCATACAATCGAGCACCGCTTGCGTTATCTCAATCTTGTCACCGGTATCAAGTGTGACTTCACCGTAGCTTTCACCTGATGATTCAACACTAGTTAGCGTGCCAAGGGAACCGTTTTGAATGCCTTTGTCGTAATGGTTTTGCGTGAATAAAATAACATCATTCAGTTTCAGATTTTGGAAATATCGCTCTCCGTGCATTTCAAACTCAAGCAGTTGACCATCTACGTTAACCTGCGCCTGGATCAGTTTATTGATGTCAGCAACAAGTGCTTTAGTCGGTGCCATTACACGACTGTTTTCAGGTGATTGCTTAAACAACGCACAGCACACTTGAGGTATATCGCCTTTTGCGGTTTCATGGAAGGTGATTTTTCCAGTGCTTAACTGTGCTGGTAAAATGCCCTGATTGATGAGTTTGGAGTATTCAGGGATACCTGTTGAACCCTCTTGGCGTTTAACAATATCAAGTCTGGTGTTAGCTATAGCGTTTGACAACACGATATCCGCTAGCACTTTCCCACAGCCAATAGGCGGAAGCTGGTCTGGATCACCAGTAAAAATAATACGTACTGAGGGGTGGATATGATTCACCAAACGGTACATCGTGGGTAGGTCAATCATGCTTGCTTCATCAATCACCAGAAGGTGTTTTTGCTTCTCATCTGTCGGCTCTATGGGGTCTTTACGCAGCAGTTTGGCAATGGTTGATGTGATAAAACCAATCGACTCATGTAAACGCATGGCCGCTCTTCCACTAAGGGCCACCGCGTGTATTTCAAACCCCATCTGATGGTAGGCTCGAAGTGCTGTTCTAAGCACCGTAGTTTTACCTGTACCCGCACCACCAGTAATACAGCTGACAGCATTATCTAGGCAGGTAACAACTGCGTCGCTTTGCTTCTGTGTGAGGGCGTATGGGAGAGCAGCAAATGCAGTATGGAATGCCTCATTGGCCATTTCATCGTACAGGTTATTTTGGCAGGCAAGAGCTTTGAGTCGTTTAGCAACGACATTCTCCATCAACAATTGGGCTGTAGGGTGATAAGTTCCCTTCTCTGGGTTTAGCAGGTACTGCGCTTTGTGATGTCCTGCAATAAATGCTTGTGTCACTAGAGTTTTATCTTTGAGAAGCGAAACCATATATGGCTTTAACGCTGCTTGCGTGGTGTAAGTATGGCCCTTGTTGATTTCTTTTCGGATGGCAGCTTCTAGTGCTGCACTCAGCCGACGATTATCGTCATCTTTGCAATTAAAAGGGTTAACTAGTGCTAATTTATCCACATCCGCAAACAACATCCCAAAGCCAATCAGAAGGTACGGGTCCTGCTTTATGGCATCAATAGCGCCTTCACCATGATGTTTTAACAAGCGTTGCTGGACGCTGGCAGGAATTTTACGTTCCGTCATCCAGTTACAGTAGGCGAGATTCTTATATTTTGCGTAACCCTCAAACAGGGCACTGATAGAATCTTCGCTCAGAACGCTTCTAAGCTGCTTTCTTGATTCAGGTGTATCTTTTCTAGCAATTGAGTGAAAATCCTTACCCAGCTTCGCCCAGAGAGCTCTGGCTTTGCTTTCTCCAATACCTTTGAAGTCACTTTCTTTTGCGATAAATTGAATGAGTTGTTCACCTGTTTCAGGCAAACTACACACGATGTGCTCAGGTAACTCATAGGTATGCTGCTGCATCACATAATCACCTATTTCTGCTTCTGTAATTAAGCGAGCACCTTTTACTGACCAATGCTGACCTATTGCGGGTTGAACAGGGATAGAATCAGGATGCACTTTGATGGTGACGTAGTATTTACCACTATTAGTTTTATAGGAGTTTCGGTTAAGTGGTACGCCGCTGAATATAACCAAGTTGGCCGAAGAAAATGGGATACTGGTAATCCGAATTTGATCTTCATGCAAAGCAATTTTCATCGTGGCATGAACCCCATTTCAGAAAGTGTTTCAGACAGCTCGCCAAAGCGCTCAAGTTTCCCTTCTAGTTCTTTAACCTTGGCTTTCAGCTCAATATTTTCCGCTTCTAACACGGAAAGACGATTTGAATCCATAGCTCTGCGATTAGCAGTATTGTCATATAGCTTAGGTTTATCATTGAGACCTTTGACCGTTTCGGCTTCGGGCGGCAGAATCCCTTTTCCCCGCAGATTGTCTTCCAGTAACTTTAAGGCGTCTTTAAGCGCAGGGTTTTGCGTTAATGCTGATTTACCACAGCCAATCGCTTTGGCTACTTCACCTCGATTGAGCTGCCCCCTAAAGGTAATCTGCGTAAAATCCTCATCCGATTGAGTTGCTACCCAAGTTTGAAATGCACTGAGGTTTTGCAGAGCTTTCTCAGTGCCATTAACACCTTTCTCAGTAGCCATTATGCGCCTCCTGTTCTGCGCTTAATCGCAGTCATAGGCTGCTCCAGCATCTCAATTGCGTCATCTAATGAGTCAATACGTATACCATGCTTATATGCATTGTGCTGCCATAAAACAAAGCGTTGTTTGTATTTGGCAATTGTATTATTTGCCCGTACCAGTTCAGCTTCCAAGCCTTCTACCTGATTTTTCCAATACTCAACGTTACTATCTTCGCTGCGTTTTTTTTCAATGGGAGTCTCCCGTAAAGACTGCTTGCGAGCGGTGTACGCTTCCTGAATCTCTTTATATCCAGATAAAGCCTGGCGGGTAACATCTTCAAGCCCAAGCATTGCTTTGACCTCATTGCATAGCAACGGCCAAGTTAATTTACCTTTCCATGTATCAATCAAATGCAAAATGTCAGAGATATTTTCATTGGTAACTACAATTTTAGGCATGATTACAGCTCCATTAGCTCGAACAATTCATCTTCAAATTGAAGTTTTTCTGGTGATGTAACTTCGGTATCCAATCCCTTTTCTCTGAGCATTTCTTTAACGGGTGACGGATCATATTCCTCAGGAATTCTAACAACTGCTCCATCTGGGGTATTTTCATCTTCGAGAATACGAATTTTTGTGCGGATATGAGACAACCGCCATCCGTGGTTCGTTACCCATCGATCTGCCCCAAAAGCTCCCATATCATGATCAATTAATGCTTTGTTTAATTGAGACTGAACCTCTTGTTCTCGCTTTTTGAGTAAATCTAAAGAGTCACTGAACCCTTTGATGCAAACTAGTTCCTTGCAAGTTTCGCAGTCACCATTGCGCTGGCAGGGGGTCATTGCATAGTCATGCTCGCAAATCCCTAACTCAGTTACTATTGCAGCACCATCCAAATCTTTACCAATTTCCTTAAACGTCACCGGTATCCTGTGCTTAATTTTATCAAGAATACCAGCGTTTTTTGGGATCATTAAATCTGCAACTTGCTCGGATTTTTCGTCCTCTGTACGGTGATCATACTTCCTGTTGTCACCTACTTTTGCACGACCAGCCCAGTGTGCCAATGTAAGCTCATCCATTCCTCCTTTTTCGGCCATGTTACTGAGCCAGTGACGAGCACGATGTGTGGTCAATTCAATGGGTTCACCACTTTTTAAACTAAAACTATGCTTTGCCCACAGCGTGCGTTCACCTTTAGCCTCTGATTCAGCAAAACGATCATTAATGTAATTCACTGTTGGAATGCTAAAAGAAAAACCTCTTGGATTGAAATCAGCATGAAACTCTTTATCTCGATGTAGCAACAAGGCCTCTGAAACCCTTACTTTTTGTCCTTTATCCACATATGGCCATTTCGGAAATTTTTTTGTGAATCTTTCGTACTCAAATTTTCCAAGTGCTTGATATGTAATAACACCACCATTTTCAACTAACAGCTGCTTTAACCATTTGGTATTTTTTGGAGAGAAACTTTTTAGGTTTAAATCTAATGCGGCATTGAGCTGCTCTATCGACAATGGTGCATTTTCAGGGAAATTTGGTGGTGTAATACAACCATCATGAACCATGAACCGCTCAGGGTTTTCCTCTGCAAACTTTGCAGCTTTACGAGCGGATTCACCTATACGTTTCAGGCGCTCAACGGCCATTACGACTATATCTTGCATCACCGTTGGAACCCATTTAATTCCTATTTTGCCTTTTTTAGCAGGCACCCATCGTATGCCAAGCTGATTATCACCAGCCCTGTCTTTTTCCCATACGAGACAATCTACTGGCAATGCCGTTTCCTCTGAGCCTCGTGAAGGAGCTGTCATCAGCAAGGCATATATTGCTGTATAATATTCAGCTTCAATACCTAGTTGCGGAGCCTTGCTAAATAATTCAGCAACCAGCATCATTTCCTCAGTAGTTGGCAATTTTTCAGAACGGTATTCTTGCCCCTTTTCATCAAGAGCAATTGTCAGATCTTTAACTTTCCCATATGGGTTAGACCATTCTGGTAAGCTTGGTGCAATAAAGTTTTCACGGCAAAAATCGAGTATCAATTGCATTTGATAACCCGCCTTATTTCTTGCTGCGGGATCTGAAAGCTGGCTATGAAATACTTCATCAAGATGCTCTAGTACCGTTCCATTCAGCATCAAAATGTCAGCTTTTCCAGTCGCTGCAATTATCGCTTCTTCTAGCACGCGAAGTGCTTCCATATGACGTTGTAAATTGGTTACAGGTCTATCCGTGTATGAATTCTTGATGTAGGCCTTAGCAAAGTCTAAAAATGGTTCAGATAACGGCTCATAACTGTATGAATTTGATGGCTTGAGATTGGTAGAAAAGCGAACAACAACTTTGCGGTTTCCGTTTATAGTATCCCATTTATTCTCATGCCATTTGTCGTTACCAAAAACCGTTAAATGAGTGCGGCAATCTTCGATAAACCTTGCTAGGTTTTGTGCAGCATCAAGCTCAGCTTTTGCTTTAAATCGAATTACATTATTAGCCATTACTAGAGGCCTCTTGCTCTTGTTTCATGTCAGCACAAGCCTGTACTACCCATTCAACTGCCAAAATTAACGTGTCTTTCGTAGAAGCATACTGTTCACTTTTTGTTGCTTTAAGACGTGCATCTTTTTCTCGATAGAGACTATCCAAGAATTTTTCGTGCGGAGCATCTAAGAGAGGCCTGAATTTTTCGCATAGATAGCAGGCTTCATAACCTTTCACGCAGAAATTATTGGTTCCGCATGCGCCAACAACCTCATTATCTTTGTTTGGAATTCGAGCAGTTAGATCATTGCCACGTTCGCCATCTTGAAGATTTTTAATTATTTCCCCTTTAAAAGCCTTCGCAAATGGAGCCAATTGTTGACCAATGGCCTTATCAATGTACGTTACTGTATCAGCAGTGTTTTCTGTGTAGACCATCACATTTTGAGTATCTGATTGATCTAACGCCTCTGCGATGATAAAGGCACTTACTCCTCTACGCCCGAGATTAGTACCCCGAGTTCGCCTGAAACGTCTGGCAGATATTTGAATAAAGTCACCCGTGCGTTCGCTTACGGCTTGGTTTAGCAAGTTCACTTGCCTCATAAAGCCGTCCCGAAACTGATTTGTCGATAAATGTAGAATGTCCGAGCTGAATATTTGCTCTGAGCGAAAGTCATCAGAATGTTTATCAATAAATTGAGACACACTAGCCCAATCTACAAAAATTGGAGTTAAATCTTTCTGTCTCTGGCTAAGTTCAAATCCACATATATCACTTAACCTCTTTTGCTCCTGAACAACTAAATTCTTGAGGGTAAGATAAAGCTCTTCTGTTATTGCCAGTCTTTTAAAAACCTCACGAAACCCGACGCCTCTTTGCTTTGCTCGCGGGATATTGAGGTAGAAGTTAGTAGCTCCGCTCTTAGCGCATTTTTCTTTTATCAGATCTTCTGCTTTTAACTGCCGTATTTGTACAGATCTTCTGGCTGTCGCTTGTAGAGTAGATAGGTAGCCATAACATGCTAATGTAATTTTGTTCTCGGCAAACAAGCGAATAAGTTCATTTGCGACTGCTATTTGCTCATTCTGTGTCAATGCACCTGTATATGGACAACGATTAGCAATCGCGACTCCTTTCTGGTTTCCTGATAGTGTCATCTTCTCAAGCACTTTCACGACTTCACTACTAACTCCTTTGTAGCCGTAGTCATGCCAACTGATTAAGAAGCCACGCAGTGCCCCTAAATACCATTGATGCTCATCATCTAGCATAGCTCGCCAATTTCTAACCACATGCTCATCAACTGTTTTGCATCCAGTACCCCTCACCATGCGCTGAAAATTATGATACATATTCGCCGTATGCCAAGCTGAGGACTCTTCAGCATAGCGAGCTAATGTATTTCTAAATCCATCAAGAGTAACCGTTTCCAATTCCAACACTTCTTTTTGAAAACTGATTGTTGTGTCTTTATTTAGAGCCCATGTATTAGTTTTAATATCAAAGCTATAACCATCCCGTGAGGTTTTAAAGGGGGATTTCAGAGTAGATGGCCCTTGGCCACCACGTTCTTTTAATACGACATTATTCATTGGCACCTCCGTTATCCACGTTTGCCTTCCTTACTTCCGCAGCTTTCCTTTGGAGTTCTTCTTGCTCCATTAAGGACACCTCATTAGCCTTTTTGGAAACGTGACGTTGGTTATATACGTTCCCCGATTTTTCACTTGAGTGCCCCATTTGATGCATGCGCATTTTAGCTTCTGTGCCGCTATCAATATTTTTGAACCTCTCCACGCCGGATTCAGCTAACACATTGTTTTTATCAATTTTATCTGAAAAAACCTCGTTCCAATTGTGCCTAAAATAGTGAGGATGAATATCTGCAAATTTTTCATCAACCCCTTTCATTGCAGGGACGATAGTATTGTCAAAAGATGATCCTGAAATTGGTAACCCTTGCGTATTCCCTTTGCGATGAGTTACAAAAAGGTATGGGTGTTTTTTCGCATTTTGCAAGGGGCGACGATATTTTTGGATATAAGTATCAAGTAACTCTGCCGTTTCATCAGAGAGCCTTAGTTTCCGCTCTCTTGTCTTAGCAACTCGCTGCTTTTTACGTGGGTCATTTCTATCATCATGTGTTCGTCGAACCCAAAATGACTTTTTGTCCCCGTGCAAGGTCATATCTGTTAATTTGAGCGAAAGCAATTCGCCGCTTCGGATTCCATGTCGTTCAATCAAAAGGAACATCAAATAATTGCGGAATCGTATGCTTTCATTCTTAAATGGATTAAGAGAATGTTCATAATGTGCAATTTCAATAAACTCTTTAACTAACCCATCTGGCAGAGTTTTACTGTCTTTATCATCTAGTACATTATGCCCCTTTCCTTTAGGGCGAGCAGCTTTGAATGCCTTTTCCATCTTTTCAATTTTTTGATTAATTTGAGGCGAGGGGGATTGCTTAACTGCTAATTTTGCAAGGAAAGTTAGATACTCTATAACAGATGTCATACGATTATAGTGATGACTGCGGCCAACCGATGGAGCGACATCAATCAGCTTTGGCGAATCCATTAAGCTTACAACTTTATTTCGTCCCTTACTCTTTTTGGTAGCCTTTCCTTTCAACTGCTGAATATCTAATGCTAGGTAAGATTTGATATTTTCAATGTCATCTTCATCAAGAAACTTTCCTTGTTGGAATTCACGGTACAAGTCTCGCTGCTCTTGATTTTGCCAACCCAAAAACCATTTCACATGTTCCAATTTGTTAGAGATAGTTGATTCCGCTTTTCCGCCTGACCTTAACTTATTTGTTACCCAAAGCGTTATATGAAAATGTGGCATATCGTCTTCACCCATTAGGATGGGGTAACGTTCACCATTATCAAAAACCAACGTCTCCACACTATAGGCGATCATCTATACGACCTTTATTTTAACACTTTAGTTATACGTTAAACCTAGTATAGAATGAGATTTCGACTTTTTAAAGTGTTAAAAACAAAAAACCCAGTAAAAATACTGGGTTCAGTTATTTTAAGTGTGGATTTAAGATTTAAATTTACACTTTTATTTTATGCGTAACCTAAAACGGGATATCGTCGTCCCAACCGTCATCCAAATCTGGAGTAAAGTTTTGCTGTGGCTGTGGTGCAGGGCGCTGTGCAGGAGCCGCTGGCGCTTGATACGCAGGAGCTGCAGGCTTAGGCGCATAACCGCCCTGCTGTGGCTGAGCGTGAGGCTGAACATGGGGCTGCGCCTGTTGCTGACCATAGCTTTGCTGAGCTGGCTGCTGATTGTAGCCAGATTGAGGTTGTGGCGCTGGTGCTTGGTAAGCCGGAGCCGCTTGCGGTGCTGGCGCGTATTGATTTTGCGCAGGAGCTGCTTGTTGTGAGGCTGATTGGTAACCGCCGTTTTGTGGCATACCGCCCATTGGGGCACCTTGGCCTTGACCTTGGTTACGGCCGCCTAACATTTGCATGCTACCGCTTTGGTCGATAACCACTTCAGTGCTGTAACGATCTTGACCGCTTTGGTCTTTCCACTTACGCGTTTGCAATTTACCTTCGAGGTAAACCTGTGAACCTTTACGCAGGTACTCACCCGTAATTTCAGCCAACTTGCCAAACAGAACCACACGGTGCCATTCAGTACGTTCTTGCTGTTGACCTTGTTGGTCTTTCCACGATTCGCTGGTCGCAACGGTGATGTTTGCGACTGCGTTACCGTTTGGCATATAACGCACTTCTGGATCTTGTCCCAAATTGCCAACCAAAATTACCTTGTTAACACCACGACTGGCCATTGAAATCTCCTGCGATTCTTTAAATAATCTGTTAATTCAGTATGTTGTTTATAATTGTTGCCGCAAGGGAAAATCCGCATCCCTAAGTATTCGCGGCAATAACACATATTATTGAGCAGAGCCTAACACAGCTCGGGCTTCTCTTAAATCGAAATGCTCGTCAACTTTGAGATAAGCGACTTTCTCGTCTAGCACCACAATCGCTTCAACCACACCCATCAATTGTGACAGTTGCGCCGCCATATCACGGGCTTGGGTTTTGTCTTTAACGGCAGCCTCTAAGGTGTAACTCTTAAGCAGTACAGGATTTTCCATCCCTAAGGTGAGCAATAACCAAATGCCCATTAACACCAACGCGACAATAAACACGCCCACGGCACCGACTAATTGGTACGCACCGCCACCGAGCATACCGCCACAAAAGGCCCCGAAGAATTGGCTGGTCGAATAAACACCCATCGCCGAGCCTTTTTCACCCACTGGGCAGAATTTCGCAATCAAACTCGGCAGCGACGCCTCAAGGTAGTTAAAGCCAGTAAAAAACAGCAGCACGGCCACGCTCAATACCCAGAGGTTGCTGGCAAAAATCGCCATGGCCGCAAGGGCAAACATCATGATCACTAAAGCAATTTGGAACATCGCCTTAGTATTCTTGCGCTTCACCCCGATGATGATTAACGGCACCATCAAGAAGAATGCGCCCACAAACGCAGGGAAATACAGCATCCAATGTTTTTCTTTCACCAGACCCGCATCGACTAAGTCGAGTGGCAAGGCGACAAACACGGCGGTTAACACTAAGTGCAGAATAAAGATCCCCGCATCGAGCCTAAACAGCTGCGGATCGGTCAACATGCGCTTAAGCTTCGCGGGCGCCGCTAAGGTATCGCCCTTAGGTGCGTGGGAAATGGGATTGGGCACCAATAACTGCACAATCAACATGCCTAACACCGCAAGCCCAGCAGTTAAAAAGAATAACCCTGATAAGCCTAAATGCTGCGCCACAATTGGGCCAACCAGTAACGACAGTGCAAACGAGCCACCGATACACATACCAATAATCGCCATGACCTTGGTACGTTGCTCATCCCGTGTTAAGTCAGCCGCAAGCGCCAGCACAGCGGCCGCAATCGCGCCCATTCCTTGTACAGCACGGCCAAACACCACGCCATAGATAGTCTCAGCATTGGCGGCAATTAAACTGCCGATGGCAAACACCACTAAGCCTGCAAGAATGACAGGTTTACGGCCATATTTGTCTGATAAAATCCCCATAGGGATCTGTAAAATGGCCTGAGTTAAGCCATAAGCACCGATGGCAATGCCCACCCAAAGGGGTGAAAAACCTTCTAAATGCCGACCATAAAGTGCAAAGACGGGCATGATCATAAACAAGCCCATCATGCGTAAACCAAATACACTGGCTAAAGAAAACGCGACTCTTGTCTCGGTTCCTGAAAGTCCGTTGTTACCCATGATTTTGCCTTGGATTGAAGTCTTTTAGGGGGCGCATGTTAGCACACCACAAAGCATTTGCTCAAAAGGAAAAACCGTCCTAAGCACTCGTAGTTAACGGGTTGTCCAGCCCCATGGCAACGCCGTTTAAAAGGCACGGTTACGGCCTTAGGTCTTTATTTTAAAGGCTTATCTAAAAGTCGATTCGCTACAAATAGTTAACTTGATACTTACAGAGATAAGCTTAGGCTTGCCCTCATACTTGGATTAATCTTAGTTAATTCGCTAGGTTCATCACGATTATATCGCCCACGGCCAAGCATTGGCTTACCGCCAACCCAGAATAGAGATCACAGAATCGACTAAACTCAGCCGCCGAACTGTGCGATACTTAGGCTCATTTTTTTAAGCATAAGACTTGAGCGATAGATGGATAAGATTGAAATACGCGGCGCACGGACCCACAATCTCAAAAATATCAACCTGACTATCCCAAGGGATAAGTTAATCGTTATCACAGGGTTATCGGGATCAGGCAAATCTTCCTTAGCATTTGATACCTTATATGCCGAAGGCCAACGACGTTACGTTGAGTCTCTTTCTGCCTATGCCCGCCAATTCTTAAGCTTGATGGAAAAGCCCGATGTCGACCATATCGAAGGCTTAAGCCCGGCGATTTCCATCGAACAAAAATCAACCTCCCATAACCCACGTTCGACTGTGGGTACAATCACCGAAATTTACGACTATCTACGTCTGCTGTTTGCCCGCGTGGGCGAACCGCGCTGCCCGACTCATGGCCAACCGCTTGCCGCGCAAACCGTGAGCCAGATGGTGGATAAAGTGCTCGAAATGCCCGAGGATAGCCGCTTAATGCTGCTGGCGCCCGTGGTCAACGGCCGTAAGGGTGAGCACGTTAAATTACTCGAGGGTTTATCCGCTCAAGGTTATATCCGCGCCCGTATCGACGGTGAAGTCTGCGATTTAACCGATCCGCCAACCCTCGACTTACACGTTAAGCACACCATCGAAGTGGTGGTCGATCGTTTTAAAGTCCGCAGCGATATCCAGCAGCGCCTCGCCGAATCCTTTGAAACCGCGCTCGAACTCTCGGGTGGGATTGCCGTGGTCGCCAGCATGGATGAAGGCGCCACTGAAGAATTAATCTTCTCGGCCAACTTTGCTTGCCCGCACTGTGGTTACTCGATGGCCGAGCTTGAGCCACGGATTTTCTCCTTTAACAACCCAGCCGGTGCTTGCCCAACCTGCGATGGTTTAGGGGTACAACAGTTTTTCGATCCTGACAGAGTGATCACCAACCCTGAGTTATCCCTGGCTGGCGGCGCAATTCGCGGCTGGGATAGACGTAACTTCTATTACTTCCAGATGCTAAGTTCGCTGGCCGACCACTATAAGTTCGATGTCGAAGTTCCCTTCGAACAGTTGTCGGATAAGGTGAGAAAAATCGTTCTCTACGGTTCAGGTAAAGACAGCATCGCCTTCAAATACATCAACGACCGTGGTGATGTGGTGGTGCGCAATCATCCCTTCGAAGGCATCTTAAATAATATGGACCGGCGTTACCGTGAGACCGAAAGTAACGCGGTGCGCGATGAGTTGGCCAAGTTTATCAACACCCAAGCTTGTCAAAGCTGTGGCGGTTCGCGTTTGCGTGAAGAAGCCCGTCACGTGTTTATTGGCGATCTTAACTTGCCGAAACTGACCGTTTGGTCAATTGGTGAAGCCCTAGATTATTTTGACAAACTCGAGTTCAACGGCCAAAAAGCACAAATTGCTGAAAAAATCCTCAAGGAAGTGCGCGACCGTTTAGGTTTCCTCGTCAATGTCGGCCTTAACTATTTAAGCCTATCACGCTCGGCCGAGACCCTCTCGGGCGGTGAAGCGCAGCGTATTCGCTTAGCCAGTCAAATCGGTGCAGGGCTTGTCGGCGTAATGTATGTGCTCGATGAGCCTTCTATCGGCTTGCACCAGCGGGATAACGAGCGTCTACTGCAAACCCTGATCCACCTGCGGGATTTAGGCAACACAGTGATTGTGGTAGAGCACGATGAAGATGCTATTCGCATGGCGGATCATATTATCGATATCGGCCCAGGCGCTGGCGTCCATGGTGGTGAAGTGATTTGCGACGGTCCGATTGAGAAAATTATCGCCTGCGACGAGTCCGTCACTGGGCAGTACATTTCGGGTAAACGCAATATTCATATCAGTACCCCACGTACGCCGTTCGACCCGAAACAAGTGATTGAGCTCTACGGCGCCCGCGGCAATAACCTGCGTAATGTAGATTTAACCATCCCTGTGGGATTATTCACCTGTGTGACTGGAGTATCGGGCTCAGGTAAATCGACGCTGATTAACGATACCTTCTTTAGAATTGCCCACAAACAACTCAACGGCGCCACCGTCGATGAGCCCGCGCCTTACGATCGGATTGTCGGCATGGAGCAATGCGATAAAGTGGTCGATATCGACCAAAGCCCGATTGGCCGCACTCCGCGATCAAACCCCGCCACTTATACTGGCATTTTTACCCCAATTCGGGAGATTTTTGCCGGAACGCAGGAATCCCGTACCCGTGGTTATCAGGTCGGGCGCTTCTCCTTTAACGTCAAAGGTGGTCGCTGTGAGGCCTGCCAAGGCGATGGCTTAATTAAAGTCGAAATGCACTTCCTGCCCGATGTGTATGTGCCCTGCGATGCCTGTAAGGGCAAACGTTATAACCGCGAAACCTTAGAAGTGCGCTACAAGGGCAAGAATATCCACGAAGTGCTGCAAATGACGGTGGAAGATGCCCGCGAATTTTTCGATGCCGTGCCTGCTATTGCCCGCAAACTGCAAACCCTAATGGATGTGGGTTTGTCCTACGTGCGGTTAGGTCAAAGCGCGACGACGCTATCTGGCGGTGAGGCCCAAAGGGTAAAACTGGCCAAGGAACTCTCCAAACGCGATACCGGTAAGACCTTGTATATATTGGATGAACCAACCACAGGCCTGCACTTTGCCGATATCCAATTGCTGCTAGATGTACTGCATCGACTCAAATCCCACGGCAACACGATTGTGGTGATTGAGCATAATCTGGATGTGATTAAAACCGCAGACTGGATTATCGACTTAGGCCCTGAAGGCGGCGGTGGCGGCGGTACAATCCTCGCCACAGGCACACCAGAAGAAGTAGCCTTGCATCCTATCTCACACACGGCACGCTTCTTAAAGCCGCTGCTGGAGCGGGATGCACAACTAGCAACGCAGTCATAATCAGGTAAGGCTTCAACCTCAACGACGCCTTGGGAGAACACTCCCAAGGCGCACTCCATCGAGGAGGATATTTTGTTAGAACATCGCCCCAACTTAACCAGCTTAAGTCGCGTTAATGTCATGCTCATTACCTGTTTAGGACTAATGCTATTCGCACTTGCTATCGCGGCTATCGATCCGATTATCGGTCAACCCACTCGTTTACAAGTTACTGTCTTAGATAGCACCGCAGAAAATAGCCTGCTGGCATTACCCGATGGCCGAGTCACCACGCTTGCCCAAGGTGGACTCACCAAAAATACTCAGGTCACCCTGTGCTCGCGCACACATTTGGTCTCTGGCTTAGAGCACTTTAATTTAAGCCCGCACCAAGAGGCGGCGCTCTCCCCCGAGATCCAGGTATTAGATTAAATCCACATTAGGGCCCATGCACTCTAGCTAAATCCCTGTTAGGCTTAGGATTGATCGTTCCTATTGCCAACCTTAAGGATAATCATGGGCAATTTGGCACACGCACTCACTGCAATCATCCGCTCATGGTCTCCATGCATGGGCTTATTGCGCTTTTTTACCCTTAGCCTATGTATGGGACTCATGGGCTGCACTAGCCAACCTGCCGAATATACTTGCTCGCCAGAGGCGATTCGATTGAATTGGGCTGCCCCCGCAGATCTTAAGCAAACAGTAGCAACACTCAGCTCAGCAGAATTAATGGGGCGTAAAACCCAAACAGAAGGCGCAGCCAAGGCGCGCGACTATTTAAACCGCCAGTTTCAACAACTAGGCCTTAAACCTTGGGGAACAACCTTCGAGGTTCCCTTCGAATATTCCACCCTATTTAGCCAAGAGGTGGGAAGCAATCTGGTCGCCTTAGCGCCAGCGCGACAACCTACGGATAAATGGCGTATTGTAGTCGCTCACTATGATCATCTCGGCATAAAAGGCGGCAAGGTTTACCACGGTGCCGATGACAATGCCTCCGGCGTTGCCGCATTACTCGCCATCGCCAACCACTGGCAACGCGCTGCACCCGACTCACTCCCCAACATTAACTTAATGCTTGTCGCGACCGATGCCGAAGAACCTGGACTGTTTGGCAGCACTGCCTTAGTGGAGCAACTCAAGCAGCGAATGCCTGAAGCGCAATTTGAACTGATGCTCAATCTGGATATGATTGGCCACCCAAGTCGCCCTTACGCGATTTACCTTGAGGGCAGCCGCAACTTTTATCAATTTCCTCAATTTAGGCCAATGTTGAATCAATCTAACGGCCTGTGCATCAAACTCAGTCACCCTAAGCCTGTGGGGAGAAGTATCCAGAGCACTAATTGGCTAAGAGCATCGGATCATTATCCCTTTCATCAGGCTAAAATCCCTTGGCTATATTTTGGTGTGCCCACCCATCCGCAATATCATACGCCGGAGGATACCTACGAGACCTTGGACTATGTTTTTCTCGCCGCGGTAGCGGAATCGGCTTTTGAATTAATTAAACTCGATGGCAACATTTTGAAAAATTAGCCGAAGTGGCGCGTTTCTTGCTCAGTTTTTGCGAAAAAACCTTCCCAAACGGTGGATTTATCCTTATCCGGATTGGTAAAGCGGCTTATATGCTGCTATAATCCGTCGTTCGCGGGAAATCGACACGGGGTTGATTTTCTGTCTGTGAAACTTAAGCGCCAATCCGCGCGCATCCACAAGGCTACAACTCAATGTCATCCGATGAAAGAACTTTCCGTGAACTCGGCCTATCCGAGAATTTGTTGCGTGCTCTTGACGAGCTAGGTTATGAAAAACCAACGCCAATCCAATCAGCCAGTATTGATCCACTTATGGCTGGCAAAGATATTTTAGGTCAAGCGCAAACTGGTACAGGTAAAACTGGCGCCTTCGCGCTGCCGCTGCTGAATAAAGTCACCAGCCAAACCACACCACAAATTTTAGTATTAGCACCGACGCGTGAACTTGCAGTTCAAGTTGCTGAAGCGTTCAGTAGCTATGCCAAATTTATTAAGAATTTCCATGTACTGCCGATCTACGGTGGTCAAAGCATGCAACAACAGTTGAATGCCCTCAAACGTGGTCCACAAGTTATCGTGGGTACGCCTGGTCGTGTAATGGACCATATGCGTCGTGGCACGTTAAAACTCGATTCATTAAAAGCACTCGTGCTCGATGAAGCCGACGAAATGCTAAAAATGGGCTTCATCGATGATATCGAATGGATCCTTGAGCATACGCCAAGCGAGCGCCAATTAGCACTATTCTCGGCCACAATGCCAGAGCAAATTAAACGTGTTGCTAACCAGCATTTACGTAGCCCTGTGCATGTGCGTATCGAGTCTAGCCAAACGACAGTTGAGTCAATCGAGCAACGCTTCGTACAGGTATCACAACACAATAAATTAGAAGCATTAGTACGCGTATTAGAAGTTGAAAATACTGAAGGTATCATCATCTTCGTTCGTACTCGTAACTCATGTGTTGAATTAGCTGAAAAACTTGAAGCCCGTGGCTATGCCTCATCACCTTTACATGGTGATATGAACCAACAAGCCCGTGAGCGTGCAGTTGAACAACTCAAAAACGGCAAGCTAGACATTCTGATCGCGACTGACGTTGCGGCCCGTGGTCTAGACGTTGAGCGTATTGGCCACGTAGTAAACTACGATATTCCATACGATACAGAAGCTTACGTTCACCGTATCGGTCGTACTGGCCGCGCTGGTCGTAATGGTATGGCAATTCTGTTCGTTACCAGCCGTGAAATGCGTATGTTGCGCACTATCGAGCGTGCGACTAACAGCCGTATTTCGCCAATGAAAGTACCAAGCCCAGAAACCGTTGCAGAACGTCGCCTGTCACGCTTGGGTGAGCAGCTCGCTCAAACCATGAACAACGATCTCGAATTTATGCGTGAAGCTGTTGCTCAGTTATGCCAGCAACTTGAAGTAGATACCGATCTGCTCGCAGCGGCCCTACTGCACCAAGTTCAGCAGGAACGTCCACTGCAATTACCTGCGATTCAAGAACGTGTTCGTGATGAACGCAGTGAGCGTAGCGAACGTAGTTCAGACCGTGGTGCTGACCGTGGCGAACGTCGTAGTCGAGAATCTCGTCCAATGCCAGCAAGCTTAGGCAGCGCTGAAGCGTTAAAAGACAATCCAGACCTGAAAATGTGCCGTTATGTGATCGACGTAGGTCGTGAAAATGGCGTAGGTGTAGGCAATATCGTTGGTGCTATCGCAAACGAAGCCAATATCGACAGCCGTTATATCGGTGCAATCCAACTTTATGATTCAGTGACAACTGTTGACCTGCCAGACGGCATGCCAAAAGATGTACTACAACACCTGAAGAAAGTGCGCGTGTGTGGTAAGCCATTGAATATCCGTGAAGCTGGCGACCAAGTCTTTGTTGACTCTGGCCGTGGTGCCCGTAGTGACCGTCGTCCACGTAGCGACCGCCCAGCCGGTGATCGTAAGCCACGTGCAGCGTCGGGTGACAAGCCGTTTGCAGACCGCAAACCACGTTCAGACAAGCCAGCAGGCGAACGTAGACCACGTAAACCACGCGAAGAGTAATCCGCAAACCTAAACCCTTAGGTCAAGCGCATAAAAAAGGAGCCTCGGCTCCTTTTTTGTTATCTAAAAATCGCTTCTGCTCAAACTTCACTGGCCAGTTGATATATCGAGCAGCTATAGTCAATACGTGGATGCCTAACTTAAGGACAAAAATGGATTTTTTAGCACTGATAACTTACCCATTTATCTCGGCACTGCCCGAGCTCGCTAAGTCATGCCGCGAAGATAAGACTTTATTAATCATGGTGCTCGTCGGTTGTACCCTGTTTGCGGGGTTTATTGGATTGTTAGTCGCCATGGCAAATTAACTTGCACTTAAGCCAGCATGTCTATTAGTGTCGGCGTAGTCTTTAGCAATGCAATTAGTGTATTTCGATGAAAAAAGCTCTTAGCGCAGGTCTTTTATCCGCCTTTGTCGCCCCCGGCAGCGGCCATTTTTACCTAAAACATAAACGCACTGCACTGGTGTTTTTTAGCTTAGCGGTCGTGAGCCTTGTGCTGCTACTCATGCAAATCTATCAAGTGGCACAAATCATCGCCTTAGATATTCAAAACGGCACCTTACCGCTTGATATCGGGGTGATTTCTGCCGAAATCACCCAACAAACCCAGACCACAATTGCCAATGCCAATGAACTGCTCTATGGCTTTTTACTCTGCTGGTTAGTGGCATTACTCGACAGTATTCGGCTTGGGCTTAAACAAGATAAGCAAGATTCCCTAACCGCAAACACATCGAGTGAGAATTGACATAAAGTGATATAAAACCTTATCAATCTGGCATCGTGTGCACTTAGTCTTTTGGGATTGCCACTGCCCAAGCTTCAATAAAACTCTGATAATTGCCAATGAGTAAATCCGCCGCGAGTGCATAGTCGGGCACATCTTCAGGGCAGTAGAGGGCGCAGCGACTACCGGCGTTTTGCGCGGTTTGCAGATCGAATAGATAATCCCCCACATACAAGATATCCGCCGGACTCAACTGCCATTGCTCGCAAATCAAGTGGATCCCCTGCGGGTGAGGCTTTGGCTCGGCATCGTAACGGGTCAGCACTAAGGGGATATCAATACCGAGTTTTTCAATGGTGATTTTGGCCGCCTCGGGCATATTGCGGGTCAAAATCGCCAGCGGCAGTTGTCTTGCCTTTAAAAACGTAATCAACGCCTGCGCGCCTTCAATCCAGCTCGCTTGGCGCGAGCTGGCAAGCTCGTAGTCATGGACAATTTCCAGCGCCTGCATCTTGGCCATTGCGGTCTCAAGACTATGTATATGCTCGAGAATATCGGTACCCGATCCAATACCTAATGCCGCTCTTAAGCCTTTAAAGTCAGGGTTTGAATGGGCAAGCGTACCGTCGAGATCGAAGATAACCCCGCGGATCTGTTCTAATTCAATATCGGTCAGGCGTGTGATCACTAGGATACCTATTCAGCTGCCAGTTAAATGGGTTGTAAACGTCTCGCGCGGCGCTGGCGATACAGGGGCAGCAACTGCACCACCATCACTGACACAATAATCACACCTATGCCAAAGAGCGATAGCGCGTCTAATTTATCGGCCTTAAATACATCAGGCCACCAACCGATACTCACCACTAACGCCGTGGCACTAAAGCTAAATACTGGCGTTAACGCCAACATGGCGCTCACCTGTGCCGTCGGCCAATACTTCATCGATTGTCCAAAACAACCGTAGGCAATCAAGGTATTGGCGGCGCAAAACAGCGCCACTTGCCAGTCAAAGCTATCCATTTGTGCAAATTGGCTAAAGTCGCTAAAGGGCGCCATCGCAAAAATACCTAAGGCATAGATAACCAAGAGTACGTTGGCGGGGGACAAACGGTTCAAAAGTGACTTTTGCAGCAGTGCGTAGGTGGTCCATGACAATGCAGAAAACTGTATTATCATCACCCCAAGCCAAATCTCATGGTTATCGGTCGCGGAAAAATCTAAAAAGGGATGGAAAAACATTAACATCCCTAAGGCTAAAGCGGCAAAACAACTGAGTTGCACCGCATTGAGGCGCTCTTTAAAAAATAACACACCGCCAAAGGCGAGGAAAAATGGCGAGGTTTGAAAATTAAGTTGCGCCGCGCCCGGGGCTAAATAGTCGAGGGAATAGACGAATGACACATAGTTAAGCATTAAAAACAGTCCGGCGAGGATAAGCCTGAGCCAAACCTTGGCATCTAGCGCCGCAAACTGTTTCAAACTCCCGGCACTCCACTGCACCAAAATACTGACCAAGAGCGCCACCAAAAACCGAAACCAAGTCAAGGTCACCGGGTCGATAAAACTCCCCGATAGCTTAAGTGCTATAGGTAAAATCCCCCAAAACAGCACGGCAACAGAAATAAACAATAAGCCCAATTGAGCATGGTTATTTGCCAAGGATCCAGAGTGGCTTTGATTCACGGAAAAGTCCCAGTAGTACAGCAGAAAGGAGAGCCATTCTGGCACCGCACCGCGCTAAGGTCTAGCGTAAGCAACGATTAACTTATCCGCCTGTTTGGATAGTTAAGCTGACACTCAATCAATCTTGCTCGGCGATAAATACTCAGCATTTGAAGATAAGTTTTATCAAGCCTTTACCGACACAAAAAGGTATATTGAGCGCAATTTCTCTTTTGGCCCAGATTGGATTTATAGAGTCAATTGATACCTTATGTGCACATTTATTGCGGCATAAGCCACTCTATATAAGTCTTTAAAAATAAGTCAGTTAGGATAAAAAATGTCACCAATAGACACGAAAGCACAGCTTGAGTCCATTAACGCAGCAGCACAAGAACTCGCGCAGCGCCGCGCTAAAGGTGAAGCGGGCGACCTGTTGCAAGAAGCGTTAAGACCCAAGGATTTCCCCCACGCCTTTGCCATCCAACAAGCGATTGCCCAGCAATTTAGCGCCCAAGGCAACCCGATTGCGGGTTGGAAGTGTCTACTCCCAACGGCAGAAAAAACCGTAGTGGCGCCCATCTATCAACATGATGTGTATATCGAAACCGCCGAGTGCCCGCTTTATCCTTCAAGCAAAGGGCTAGCCCGTGTCGAGCCTGAGCTCGCCTTTGAAATCGGCAGCGATTTACCGCCACGTGCCACGCCCTATTCTGAGGCAGAAATCGACGCCGCCCTAGGTAAAACCCGCCTCGCCTTAGAACTTATCAAAAGTCGCTACCAAAACCCAAGCGAAGCCAATCACTTCGACGCCCTCGCCGATGGCTTAGTCAATCAAGGTCTATGGTTAGGGCCAGAACTACTTGCACCAGCCAAGATAGAAACAGGCCATTTCGCCCTGAGTGTTGAAATTGCTCATAACGAGCAGCAACAGACTGAAACACTGCAAAAAGCCGCTGTTCATCCAAATGGTTTCCCTAAGGCTGGGCTTTATTGGTTAGTTAACTTTTTATCCGCCCAAGGGATTGGCTTAACCCGAGGACAATATGTGATTACTGGCTCCTATGCGGGGGTATTAGATTTGCCACTCAATCAAACCTGCCAATTCCACTACGGCGAGCTAGGCCAATTTGATTTGCAGTTTGTGACTAAATAAGTCACTGCCTAAAGGGTGCCAAACCCATAGGCAAAGTAAGAAGGTAGGCAAAGGCTTACCTTCTTAGCGTTCCCCTAGCGACCAACTGCCGAAAACAAACTTGTATCAAGAGTGAAACATTTGTACTATCCGAAGAAACTAAACATAAGGATATACAAGATGTTAGACGGAAAAATATTACCCTTAGTCAGTCTATTTGCTTTAGCCTTAAGTACTTCGTTACCTTTAACCGCCTCGGAAAACAGCTTTCCCCAAGCCTACAGTGACTACCAAGCCGCACTCAAACAAGGTGATAACGACCAAATAGAAGCCAGTGCCAAAAAGGCCTTCGAATTGGGCGAAGCTCAATATGCCAAGGACAGTGTCGACTTAGCTAACCTCGCCATGAACTGGGCAGGAGCGATAGAGAAGCAAGTCGCCCCTTACCCATTTGAAGAAAAGAATTTGCCACAAACAGCTAAGGCGAATGAGTTATATCTACTCGCATTAAGCAATTATAAAAAACATTACGGCGAGCATGCAGCTGAGCTTATCAACCCGCTACTCGGCGCAGCAGAAACTGCTGTCGAAGCCAAAGATGCAAAAAATGATTTGCTTGATGCAATCACAATTGCTGAAAAATCCGATAAAAAGAAACTGATCGCCGATGTAAAAATGGCCGCTTTTAACCGCTTATCCAATACTGAGCTATATACAAGAAGCATAAGAAGCTATGCCTTTGACGCATATGATATTTACAAAGAAATCCTGCCCGAAAATGCCCTCGACAGAGTCAAAGCCACCTATGTCGTCGGTGCTGTTGAATATGCCGAAAAGCATGATGACAAGGCGATTCCGTTGCTTTTAGAAGTGGTTAAGCAGTTTGACGCCCTTAACTTTAGCCATCCCTATGCCTTAAGCGCCCACGCTTATTTAGTCGAACTGTATGAGCGCCAAGGAAAGCGTGACGAGTCCACCGCCCACTGTATCGCTATCGGTAAAATGCGCCCTTGGGCCGACGCACAGGAACAACAACCGCTGTTTCGCACGGTGCCCAAATACCCTAAGTCCTACCTCATGCAACGTAAAAGTGGCTATGTGACCCTTAACTTCACAGTTGATGAGATGGGATTTGTGAAAAATCCTGAAGTGCTCGAATCCAAAGGCGGTGTACTATTTGAAAAATCCACACTGAAAATGATCGAAGAATGGCGCTATGCGCCTAAGTTTGAACATGGCAAGCCCGTGCCAGCACAAACGACTGTGCGTATAGACTATTTCACCGATAAGTCTTAATCGGTTACTTCACCTCATATCCCAGCCCATCGTCTAATCCCGATGGGCTGTTTTTATTTTCTGAAGTAACTGAAACAGCTAGCTCTCGCTTTATTCGGCTTAAACAAGTCTCACAAATACAAGCCGTTGCAGGCTGCGATAATAGTTGCGCTAACTTATCAGCACTCAGCCCTACTGTAGCGTCTGTTGATAAGCCTGCCGCCAAATCGCCAGATAGCAATTGAGTCAGATAAGGAAACCTCTGCTTAGCACACCAACAGTCACTGATCTCGACGCCAAGAGTCATTGCACACTGATTCGCCCCTTGGCATAAAGGGCACAGCTGCGCGGTATCGAGCTGAGATTTTGGTAAGTGCTTAGGCACGGTAATCCTTATGGTATCGGAGTGATAACGCAGAAATAATAATGGTTTTTTGCAACTCAGGCTGAGTTGATTTACACCAAAGTTAGACTTTATAGCTTTCCAAACTACGTTTGAATGCTTTAGTTTACAAGTCGTGGGGCTTCCATATTGGCTCTGTTTAGCACAATGCAATATTGATTGCGGCCTTACGGCCGAGGTGAATCAAACTCGTGGGGTTTCACCCCACACCCGACCAAGGAGGACTGCTCGTCCTATCCTCCTTGGATGCTCCAAGACGCCCTAGCGAAGTTACATGCATTAGTTAGTGGCTTCGTGCTTATTCGAAAATCGCTAACGCTTCCGATGGTACATCCTGTACCCCGAAAGCTAACTCGGCATCCATGCCTCGCTCACGCGATTTCCTTCAACACCCTTCAGCAACTTCGCAGGGAAAGGTGAACTTCTGTAGCTACTGTACGAACTATTAATCCCCAAAAATCTGTGCCTGTCCCAACTTTTATTGCCCACTAACTTGATGAATTAGATATTATAGAGTTTAACTCAGTGAGGTAATGAGGATAAGCAATACAGTATTGACCTACTTTATGAGATAGAGCAAATGATTTAAGCCAATCGTCAATGTCCCAACCACACTCGATCAAATCTGAAACTACAAAAATAAACTCTAAAGTATCAGTTAAGAAATTGACCATATTTAAATTTGATTCATAATCAAATTTCTTATTACCACCATGAACAAAATAATTTCTACAATCAACCGCCTGATGCGCTACAAATTGCAACCCATCAAATTTAATTTTGCAGTTTGACAAAATGATTTCGATTCGATCATTAATTTTGTGCTTGAGTGTTTTTATACCCAGTCGACCAAGAGCTTGCAGCAAAGAGGTTTTTTCTAAACTATCAGGTAACTCCCTAAAAATTTTTTTAGCTTTATTCTTCGCCTCTATAAGATCCTCAGACAACTCAATCATTGCCTTGTCTGGAATCAAATCAAAAATATTAGCGCACCTTACCACTCTATCTACATCATAATTATTGGAAGAGTAAGTATGGCATAATTGATTTCTTGCATCTTTCCACTCATCATGCTTATCAAACCAATTCTGGAAGATATTATTTAAAACGCTCTTTTCCATTTTAGCATTGAGTAATGAGTCAAAATACAAATCTGAATGTTCAACAGTATCTGTGGATAAATATATTTCGAAATATCCGGCTTCTACATCGCCCTCTTTTTTAATTAACAATTTTGATATACAGTCATCTTGACCGCTGAGAATCTTAAAAAAGTTTTTCACACTCCAACATTCTCTAACAATTTTATCAACACTATAAGTCTCATATAAAGATATACAAAACTGCGTTGATACATTAGTTGTTATTCCATTTGCGCCATATGACCTTTGATCTTCAATATGATATAAAGAAAATTCACCAAAGCTATTTTTAAATGATAGGATTTCTCTGCTTCCTGCATATACATAAATAGAAGGGGGAGTTCCTATTTCGTGATATTCACTAACAGAATGTTCGTCAATATTATAATTAAATCCGTATTTAGCGTGAGAAATATCTAGGTCACGTTTAATTAAATCATTCACCAAACCCTCATCAACGTGAATGACATTTATACACGCATTATGGTCATAAAATATCTTATTAAGTTTATCAGTAGAAAACCATACTTTATCTACATTCTTTGTATTTTCAAGCCAACTAGCACCTATAGCAATAAATCTTGGGTGTATGGTACAGTTATATCTTCTAACATATTTATCTCCCTTCCTAGCAGTAGATATGCTATTTTCGGATAAAAATATAGAATCAATAAGTGTTATATACTTCATTTCATCATATATTAGACCGTATATATTATTGCTCACGCAATCAATTTCAATTCGTTCACTAGACCATATCTGCGCTCTTGTGTTAATTCCATCAAAGGATATTTCACCAAATAATTTAGATCCATTAATTACGAACTCACACGAATATTTTTTACCAGAATAATTTTCCATATCATGCCGAATTATTACCTATCAATTGAGGTTAGTTTAGTTACAAAAACTAAGCCAAACAACACTTTTGTGCCACAAGTGTATAAGCTCATGTCATATTAAATTTGACAATTTCGATAAAAAAAATGCGCTCACAAGGAGCGCATCGGAGAAACAGTTTTTAGGCTGCTTGTTTGTTTAGTCGGTCGTACAGAATGGTTTTCATGTTTTGGACTGCTAAGTCGGACGGCAAAGGAATAACGCCAGTCTCGAAAGCAGGGTCGGCAATACGGATTTCATCAGCGGCTGAGTCAAGAACGCATAGCAGTTGGAAGCCAGAGTCATGACGCCACCAAACAGCTTGCTCACTAATGGCCCCACAAGTGGTAACCATCATTGTTCCTGCTTCCATCAGTGACTCGCGACCAATAGCCCATAGCGGTTTAAGAGCGTTATCGACACCTTTCTTAAGTGTGACGGCTGACTTACCTAGCTCTGCGTTTCTACGCTTCAACAGGTCTTTATTCGCTACAAGTTCAGCGTTAAGAAAGATGGGACAGGCACAAATCTTTAGGACTAACAGCTAGCACTAAGGCAACAGAAGTTCACCATCCCCTGCGAAGTTGCCGCGGGGCGTTGGAATAAATTGCGTGAGTCCGGACATGGATGTCCGGCTAGCTTTCGTAGGTACAGGGACGGTGCCTTCGGAAGCGATAGCAATTTATCCATAAGACCAAGGCTAGTAACCAATGCATGTAACTTCGCTAGGGTGAGTGCTGCATAGCAGCGTTACGAACGAGAGCCACGGATGGCGAACTGGCAGTTAGACATGGACGTTGTTCGGCGAGGACTCTTATTAACAAAGAGGCAAGAGGGAATTGCTGTTGATCCCCTCTTGGTCGGGTGTGGGTTGAAGACCCACGACTTTGATTCACCTCGGCCGTTAGGCCGCTATGACTCACATATTCACTGAACACCAAAAGGCGATTTTATAAACCTCCCATCCAGTGACTCGCTTTATTTCATTACACGAGCACTGAATGAGAGCGACTCAACTACGACTTTTTCGGAAACACCGGATAAGAGGCGGTGCCAAGCACTTTGCCATCGACGTCAACACCGTAATAGTCGTTGTCGTTATGGTATTTTTCCTGCGCTTGTTTCACATCGCCCTTATTGCGGGGGTCCTGTGGCCGTTCATGGGAGTTGATGTAAGCGGCAACGTCCCAAGCTTGTTGGTTAGTCAACTGCATGCTCTTACCGAAAGGCATGTTTTCATAAATGAAGAATGCGGCTGTATTGACCCTGTGCATCCCCGCGCCCCAGTTGTAACTCATTGGGCCCCATAATGGTGGCAGAGAGTAAACTCCGGCAATCGCTTGGCCTTGACCATCGGCGCCATGGCACGCTTGGCAGTGGGCGGTATACACGGCTTTGCCACGCTCGGGTGAGAACGCAAGTTCAGGTTTTGGGATCTCAGGATAACCACGGCCCGGCAGATTTGCGCGTTGCTCCACTGTCATGGCTTTGGCTAGGGCGTCTGGCAGTGGGAAATCCTCACGTTTGGCGCCTTTAACCAATTCGGCATCGCTAAGTTCTGGCACTGGACCATCGAGGTTCGCCGCATCCATTAAACCACTCATCCCTAACCAGTAGGCATAGGCCGATAGCGCAACCAGTTCGGGGCTGCCCGCAGCGGGGGCTTTACCATTCATCGAATAGTTAAAGCAGCCTTGTATCCGCTCTTGAAAGGTATTTACTTTATCGTCTTTTTTACGATACGCGGGATAGGCAAAATAGGCGCCCCACACCGGTGACGCATTCGCCTTACGACCCGCATCCATATGGCAGTTGGCACAGTTAAGCTCGTTACCCACATACTTATCTCTTAACTGCTGGGTATTCACAAATAACTGATAACCCAAGCGTACTTTATCGCCGAAGGCACCTTCGGGAATCGCGCTTAAGGGTCTAGGCGTAAGATAGGTTTGATCTGGGTTTTTAGGGACTGAGGGCAATGGCGCCTGTTTATCAGGTAATTCTTGCGCCGCTTGCACTTGAGTTGTCAGCACGCCCATTGCGACCAATAGTAAGATGGCAGAAGATTTCATGGTCGGCTCCTTATTTCAAATTCGCAAAGTAGTTCGCTAAGGCATCCACCTCGGCGGCGGTCAGCTTGTTAGCCACATTGGCCATCATGCCGTCCACATCTCCCTTACGTGTGCCAGCTTGCCACGCCAACAGTTGCGTCTTGATATAGCTGGCCTGCTGACCCGCTAAACGCGGGAACAAACCGCCACCTAATCCAGAGGGGCCATGGCATGTGACACAGGCTGGTAAGCCGCGAGACCAATCACCTTGATAGGCTAAGCGCGCGGTATCATCGCTAAAGGTGATTTGTTCGCCCCTAAGCACAGGCTTAATCTCAGTCTTAGGAGATTTGGCGGAGAAATAACTCGCCACTTGCTCAATACCATCACCTTGCAGTGTCATCGCCATCGGCATCATGGTCGCGTTTTGGCGTACACCCGCCTGAAAATGTTGTAATTGGGTGGTGATATATTCTTTTGAGAGTCCGGCCAAGCGAGGGCCAAGTGGCTCAATGCCCTCACCTTCGACGCCGTGGCAAGTCACGCAGATTTGTCCCGCTGGCGGGATAGTTGCCGTGTTAGCGATGGCGACAGAGGTCAAGGCACAGCCGCTAATGAGCGCGATGCCTTTGGCTAATGTTTTAATTTTATTATTCATTTTCTATCCTTGAACAAACCTTGAATCACACGAAAACGCTTGAAAAACCGCGTTAACGGCTAAACCAAGGTCGCTAAAAAAGAGATAATTGAGTGGTGCGTTCTACGTTTAGCCCACACTAAACGCATCAAAACACCATACTCCTTGCACGGAAGCGGAACAAGCATTAAAAAAATCTAATATTAACCTTTTAGTAACCAAATCGGGTCGCTTCAAAGCTATTCAATAACTTATGCAGCAGATAACAGAGGAATAACGTCGCCACTATCGCCACAAAAATGCTGCTCACCCTATACAGGGCACTAAAAATTAAGTCGTTACCTGGAGTTAAATATTGGCCAAACAAAATCCCTAACGTCGTCATGGCGCCAAAACCGACACCCGATCCGCTCGCCTCCTTCACATGGGCCTGCGCAAACAACATTAAGCCAAGCCACAGCAGCGGTACAATCAGGATCAACAATCCTGACCAATCGTAGAGAAAGAGTTGCACCATCACCCCAAAAGACACCCCAAGCAAGGTGCCAATGGCACGTTTACGGGCATAATCCAACGCCCCGTTCCAATGCATGGGAAATAAAAGTAGCAAGGTGGTTGCCTGCGCCGACATCGAATCACGCAGATCGAAAATCTGAAACACTAAGAAAGAGAGCGTGGCAATGCTGGCACCGAGCAACGCCTCATGGCGCATACGGTGCGGCGCCTTAGGGCCGGGTTGATAGGCGGCGCGGGGTTCAACATCCGGCCAAAGTGCAGTCATTAAATAGGCGATAATGACTGATAGCCCTGTCGCCCAGAAGTTACTAAAAATCAGATCATTCAGATCTGTGCCCGGATAGCTGGCAAAGTGCAGCATAATGCTTAAACTCAGCACGCCATTGGCACCAAAGAGGAACAGGCTACCGCGGGACATCGCCGCAAAACGATACAAAAACAGCAGAAAGACAATAGGTGTCATTATGCCTGGGTGGCTACCGAAGAAGCCTCCGAGCAGGCCGACTTCAAGCCCCGCAATGGCAGATGATGCCAATAATTGCCTTACCGCATGGCCACTTATCACAGGGACTAAACCCAGTAATAACATTGGGGTTACAGTAAAAAACACCCCATTACTCCAACCAAATAGCTTACACAGGGTAAAACCAATGGTACCGCCAGTGGCAATGCGCAAGCACTGGCGTAAGTCATTGGCGGTTAATGGGCTGTGGCGTAACAACATGCAAATTGCCTTGATATTAATAGATATAATGAAGCAGACTGATAACCTTAATCTGCACCTTGGCTAGCAGGCTAAATAGCGTATTGTCGGGCAGCAATTGCACTGTGGCGCGCGCCCCTGCGGGTAGGTTATTCATTGCACTGTTGTCTGACACACTGTCATCTAAGACTAAATGCAGTCTTAAGCGCTGCGCATCACGCACCCAACGGTCTGACTCCTGCGGCGCGGCTAAACGACCATTGGCATCAAACTGCCCCGCACTCACCCCTGCATCGACACTGCTCACTTGGGCGTGATACAAACGACCAGGCTCACCGTCAAAGGCAATTAATGCGGGATAAGCAGCATTCACACCTCGTAAGGTTTTTTCGCGAAAATCGGCAATAATATCCAATTTATCAGAGACTAAGGCGAGTAGTGGTTGGCCCACAGCGGCAAAACTGCCCACTTCAAGTTGCAGGTTGGTCACCACCCCATCTTGGTCGGCACGGATTTGGGTGTAAGACAGATTCAGCTCAGCTTGCTCTAACGCATTCATCGCTTGGCGAACTCTAAGGTTATCTTCGCCATAGAGACCACGGCTCACTTTGAGTTTATCGAGGCGAGCATTAGCGGCTAACACATTCGCCTCGGCGGCCGCCGCATCACTATCGGCTTGATCACGCAACTGCTGCGAAACGCCATGGGTCGCATAAAGTGCATCTAAACGTTTGGCCTCGCGGCGTTTTTGTTGTGCAGTCGTCGCACTCGCATTCACTTCTGCTTTAGCGGCTAAGAGTGCAGCATCAAGTTCGGCATTATCCTGACGCACTTGTTCTAGGGCCAATTTGGCATGTGACACAGCCAACTCAAAGGGCGCAGGGTCGACTTGAAACAGTAAATCGCCTTTGGCGACCACTTGGTTATTTTTCACATTAATCGTTTGAATCTTGCCGCTGATCTGTGGAGTCACCTTAGTCACTACACGGGTTGCCATTGCCTGTGGGGTTAATGGCATCATAGTGTCGGCAAACATAAAATAGCCAAACACGGCCACAAAACCGAGCATAGCGATTTTGACAAGACGGGCAAATTGTTGATCCGGTGTCATCTTATTTCTCACTCAAGAATATCTGTGCTCTTAGCCAACTTGGCCAAGGCGTTTTCACTAATTAGGCTAATGATGCGTTCAAACTCGCCAAGCTCAGTGGCACTAATGCCCGCTAATAATTCACCGCGCACATGGATAATCCGCGCTTCTACTTGCTTTAATACGTCTTTACCGGCGGGTGTTAGCGACACGATTCGGGCGCGCTTATCTTTAGTGCAGCAATGACGCTCGACTAAACCTTGCTCCTCAAGTTGCCCTAAGGTACGCATCAAAGAAGCCAATTCAATTTCCAGCGCATCCGCCAACACCTTTTGGCTCACGTTGTCACCTAGACGCAATAACTTCCACAACGCGGTCCAACGAGGATGGGTTAACCCAAGTGGTGCTAATTCCACATCCGCCACGGTACGCCATAAGCGGTGCAGGCGACCTAAATGTTCCGCGAGGGATAACTCCTTTAAGCGCTCGAGTTCTTTATACATGATGCCTACTCATTTACTTAGCCTGCTAAGCATTATACTTAGTTAGCAGGCTAAGTAAATATTTTCTGCTCAGAAAAGATCTGTGCACGCTGCCACGAAATCCGCAAAAAACCGAAAAACAACTGAAAAAGGTTCACCCGCTCGCAAATATAAAAAGCAGTATCTCTATAATATTCAAAAAGATATTTAGACAGACATACATACGGATATCGGGAGGTTTACTGTGAAGAATTTAAACATTAGCACTCGGATAGTGTTAGGCATCAGCCTACTGCTATTTGCGGTGATGAGCTTTATCATGCCGCTGGTGCTATCGGAATTCAGTCGCCAAATAAGGGAGTCTGAGCAACGGGAATTACATAAGTTATACGAAACCGCGGTGGCAAATATCGTCTCATCGGGACAAAGAGCGCAGGCGATGGCAACCTTAATCTCACTCACACCTGAGATCCAAAGTAACTTTGCCGAGCGCGACCGTGAAGCACTACTTCAACGCACCCAACCGCTATTTACGCGCCTTAAACAAGATTTTGCCGTGCAGCAATTTCAGTTTCACACCCCTCCAGCGACCTCGTTTTTACGCCTGCATCGCCCTGAAAAATTTGGTGATGACCTCACCGCAATCCGTAAAACCATTGTCGAAACCAACACCCAAAAGCAGCCCCTCAGTGGCTTAGAATACGGAGTTGAAGGCTTAGGTATCCGCGGTCTCGTGCCGATGAATTACCAAGGACAACATACGGGCTCGGTGGAGTTTGGTATGTCATTTGGCCAGCCCTTCTTCGACAATTTTAAAAATGCCTACCAAGCAGAGATAACTCTTTTGCTGCCTAAGGATGGCAACTTTGTCCCCTTTGGTGGCACCTTTACCACCGACACCAGCGCCTCCAGCGAACTCAACAAGGTAATGCAAGGTACTGAAGTGATTCGCGCCATCGATTTAGACGGCAAGAGCTACGCCCTGTATCGTCATGGGATGAAAGACTACTCGGGCAAAACCTTTGGTGTGCTGGATATTGCACTGGACAGAAGCCATTCTGAGCAAGCGATGTCCGATATTCGCTTTAAACTCATCATGATAGGCTTTATCGCCTTCCTAATTGGCACCGCGATTGCCTGGTTTATCGCCAAGAGCATTACCCGCCCAATTGCCGAAACAACCAATGCGCTCAATGACATTGCCGAAGGTGAAGGCGATTTAACCCGCCGGATTGAAGTGAAGAGTAAAGACGAAATTGCGCAGCTTGCACTCGCCTTTAACCGCTTTGCTGAGAAAATCCACGCCACCGTTGCTCAAGTCTCTGACTCTACCAGCTTACTGGCGACATCGGCCGAAGAAATGTCTGCCATTACCCATGAAACTCAGCAAATGGCAAAACGGCAACACCTCGAGACAGAACAAGTCGCCACCGCCATGAATGAAATGGCGGCAACAGTACAAGAAGTTGCCCACAATGCGACTGATGCCGCCGACGCAGCAACCCACGCCAGCGAGTCAACTGAACATGGTAAGTTGCTGGTTGAAAAGGTCATTTCGACTATAAGTCTGCTGGCGGATGAAATAGCCCATGCTGCCACGGCCATCAACGAACTCGAGCGTAATACAGCGCAGATTGACTCGGTATTAGTCGTTATCCGTAATATTGCCGATCAAACCAATTTGCTCGCCCTCAATGCCGCCATTGAGGCCGCCCGTGCGGGTGAACAAGGCCGTGGTTTTGCGGTGGTGGCAGATGAAGTACGTACGCTCGCCAGCCGTACTCAAGCTTCAACCAGCGAAATTCAGCAGATGATTGAAGCCTTGCAACAGAGTGCCAAATCCACCGTCAGTACCATGAATACCAGTACCGCCACCACGCAAAACTGTGTTTCGTTGGTGCACGAGGCGGGGGAAGCGCTCGAAGCCATTACCCAAGCCGTATCCACCATTAGTCAAATGAACATTCAAATAGCTAGCGCTGCCAACGAGCAATGTGCTGTGTCGGCGGAAATCAATAAAAACGTCAATAATATTAATGATATTACGACCAATGCCACCGAGAGTGCCGAGCAAACGGCGCGGGCAGGAGACGAGTTAGCACAGTTGTCGATGCGCTTAACCACACTTCTCGCTCAGTTTAGGATTTAGGATTTAGGATTTAAGCAAAACAAAACGCCGCTAAACTAGCGGCGTTTTTTATACTGTTAACGTTATACCGCCTTTGGGCGCACCCCTAAGGTATGGCAAATCGCATAGGTCAATTCCGCACGGTTTAAGGTGTAGAAGTGGAAATCCTTTACCCCTTCGCGGGACAACACTTTCACCATATCGATCGCCACGTTTGCGCCCACCAGCTGACGGGTTCCGGCATCATTTTCAAGGCCATCAAACTGCTTATGTAACCAGCTTGGTAAGCTCACATTGGTCATACCCGCAAAACGCTTTAACTGGGTAAAATTAGTCACGGGCAGAATGCCGGGAACGATTTCGACATCAATCCCCGCCGCAACGCAGCGGTCACGGAAACGCAGGTAAGATTCCACATCAAAGAAAAACTGGGTAATTGCACGGCTCGCACCGGCATCGATTTTACGCTTGAGGTTAATCAAATCCGCCTGAGCGTTAGCCGCATCTGGGTGCACTTCTGGGTAAGCGGCGACCGAAATATCAAAGTCGGCCACTGAGCGCAGCAGGCGCACTAAATCCACCGCAAAGCGAGTCGGTTTTGGGCTACCCGCAGGCAAGTCGCCACGCAGCGCCACTATGTCGCGAATACCCGATTTCCAGTAATGCTTTGCCAGATCTAACAGCTCTTCATCACTGGCATCCACTAAGGTTAAGTGCGGCGCAGCGACTAGGTTGGTTTCTTGTTGAATACGCTCAATCACGCCGTGGGTACGGTCACGCACACCCGAGTTTGCCCCATAGGTCACAGACACAAATTTAGGATTCAGCGGCTCTAAACGGCGGATAGAGTTCCACAGGATCTGTTCCATTTCGGGGGTTGATGGCGGGAAAAACTCAAAAGAAACATTAATATCGCCATTAAGTTCAGACAAACTTTGGTTTAGCGAATGTGAATGTTGTGCGTGATGAAAAGCCATGTGTATTTCCTCAACCGCCCGAGTGCGACACTTATCGCGACTGGTACGACTTATAAATGCAGTAATTTAATCCATATGGACGTTTGGACGTCTATATGTCCATATACTAGAGAAACTGACAGTTAAGTCAAGCCAAAAAATCCCCCTTTTTGGCATTTTCTTATCCCTCGTTGATCACCTTGATTTTAGTCCTTATCTTCGCCAATAAAAAAGGACTCAAATGAGTCCTTTAAGCTTTTGAATTTAAATCTATTCTTGCAGTAGATCGCGACAGATCTGCGTCAGATCCGATTGTACCGCTGCCGCGGTCACTTCGCGGCCCGCACCAGGTCCACGGATAATCAAAGGATTACCTTGATAGAAAGCTGAGCGGATCACAAACACATTGTCACCGGGCGTGAGGTTGGCGTAGGGGTGGCTCGCATCAATCCACTGTAATCCCACCTCGGCTTTAAGGACTGCGCCGCTATTATCCAAGGAGGCGACATATCTTAGCACTTTGTTTTGTTCCGCCGCCGCGCCGTATTGTTGCAGCAATTCATCATCCAGCTCACCGATACGGGCAAGGAATTGCTCCAACGGAATATCCGCTAAATGGGCAGGCACTAGGGAGCGCAGCTCAATATCTTCAAGCTCGATTTCCAGACCGATTTCACGGGCTAAAATCAGCAACTTGCGCTGCATATCGCGGCCAGAAAGATCGTCCCGAGGATCGGGTTCGGTAATCCCTAAACCACGTGCTTCAATCACTAATTCCGAGAAGGGTTTGCTGGTATCGTATTTCTCAAATAACCAACACAGGGTGCCAGAGAAAATCCCACCCACGGCTTCAACGCTATCGCCACTGTTACGCAGATCGTTTAAGGCGTGCTGAATAGGTAAACCCGCGCCGCAGCTGGCGTTATAGCGCCAGAATAAACGCCGATAACCGAGTTGTTCTTTAAGCTCGCGATAAAAAGGCAGTGGGCCAGAACCCGCGAGTTTGTTTGCGCTGACCATATGGATGCCGCGCTCGAAAAACTCTGGATATTGTAGGGTTAAACTGGCACTGGCGCTGATATCTAATGCAATCAGTTCGTCACAGTTAAGTTGTTCTAATTGTTCAAATAGATGCTCGTACTGCCAAGGAGTCGCTTCAGTATCGAATTCCTGCTGCCAGCTTTCCAGATCCACACCAGTGGACTTAATCAAAGCTTTACTGGAAGTAACCAGACCGACTAACTCGACTTGCGCTTCAAGCTCTTGATTTAACGAGGGAGAAACTGACTTAAACAGCTTCACCCACGCCTCGCCAATATTACCCACACCCAGCAGCAATACGCCAATGCGTTTACGCGGGCCAGCGCAGCGGCGATGCACTTTTTGGGTCAGCAGATTAACCTGCGACTGTGGCACTAAGGTCACAAGACTTAAATCACCACTGAACAAGGGCTTAGCATCGCGGCTCAGTAAACGGGCAAAGCTGCGGCGATAATGCTCGGCATCGGCACTCACAAGCGCCACTAAACCGAGTTCGGTATTAATTTGCAGATCTTTAATGCCGAGGGCTTCGGCCTGCGCATCCAATAATTTTTGTACTTGTTTTTGGTTTTCAGCGGTATAGGCAAGCTCAAGCCGTTGATGCGCCGATACCCAATGTGCCAGTGGTGTTAATCCCGCCTCCACCAATTGCTCGAGCAGACTGGCGACATCACCCGCGATCTTAAAGCCAAATAACACCACGGCATTTAGATTGGTCACCACGGGCGCACTCGCTGAGGAACTGTGCGGCGCAATCAGGGTAAAGTCGGTATGGGAGGCATAGCTTGAACGCACGGCCAAACTCACCTCTGTGTTAAACAATGGCTGCAAGGTGCGTGAATGCAACACGGGTGAGCCTAAACGCGCCAAGCGGTCCGCTTCAGCAAGGGACATGCTCTTGAGTAATTTTGCATCGTTGATTTTATTCGGGTCAGCGTTAAATACCCCTTCAACGTCGGTCCAAATGGTCACGCGCTCAATATCGGCAAGGCTAGCAATTAAGCTGGCGCTAAAGTCAGAGCCATTGCGACCCAATAGCAAGGTATCACCGCGCTCGTTAGCACAAATAAAACCGGTGATCACTAGGCGCTCGTTAGGGTGTGCGGCCAGTAAGGCTTGTACTTTAGCGCGGGATTCTTGCACACGGATTTGCGGCACGGCGGCCTCATCTGCCACTAAAATCGAGCAGGCATCCACATGACTTGCGGCCACGCCCGATTCACGCAGCAGCGCTGCCATCAGGCGCGCCGACCAACGCTCACCAAAACTCACCACATGGTTAATTTGGTAATCATTGCGTACATCTAAAGATAATAGACTGATTAACTGAGCTTTATCCGTGGTCAAACGTTCGCGTAAATCCCGCGCTTGCTCGTTAGATAATAATTGCTCAATCAAGCCTTGCTGATAGCTGATAAGGACTTGTAATTCTTCTTGCCATAATTGGTTGCTATCGCGCAGGGACAATAATTTATATAAAAAGTTAGTGGTTTTACCCGCGGCAGACACCACCACCAGATCATCACTGTGGCCATGGGTTAACAGAATATGGGCGACTCGGCGGTAACAATCGGCATCGGCTAAGCTGGAACCACCAAATTTATGTAAGTGACAACGTGCCATCTATTATTCCTCTACTGACAAGCCGCTACGGCGGCCAATCCTGCTTGAATATCTGCAACTAAGTCGTCGGCATCTTCAATACCAACCGACAAACGTAATAGGGTGTCTTTAATGCCAGCTTCAAAACGCGCCTGCGGCTCCATCGCCCTGTGGGTCATGGTCGCGGGCACGGCTACGAGACTCTCAACGCCACCTAAACTCTCAGCCACGCTGAATAAACTTAACGCATCTAAAAAGGCGACCACTTCGGCCTCGCCGCCCTTAAGCTCAAAACTCAGCATAGCGCCAAAACCTTTTTGTTGCTTGGCGGCAATGGCATGGCCTGGATGATCCGCAAGACCTGGGTAATACACTTTACTCACGACTGGGCTGTTACTCAGTAACTCCACAATCCGCTCGGCATTAATTTGGTGCTCACGAATGCGCACAGCTAAAGTACGCAGGCCGCGCAGGGTTTGATAACTGTCGAAGGCAGAACCGGTTAAGCCTAAGGTGTTCGACCACCAATGTAAGGTCTCACCAATTTGGGGATCTTTGGCGATCACCGCGCCGCCCACCACATCACTATGGCCATTAATGTACTTCGTGGTGGAGTGGATAACGATATCGGCACCGAGCAATAGCGGTTGCTGCAAAATCGGTGACAGGAAAGTATTGTCCACTATCACTAACGCACCTACGGCGTGGCTTGCCTTGGCAATAGCTTCGATATCAACCACCCGCAGTAATGGGTTGGATGGGGTTTCAATCCACACCATTTTAGGCTGCTGGGCAATCGCTTGCTCAAGTGCTTGGCTGTCGGTTTGATCGACCACCAGCAGTTTAAATTGGCCTTTTTTCGCGAGGTTGGTGAATAAACGGTAAGAGCCACCGTAACAATCGTGAGGCACCACCAGTAAATCATCTGGGCCCAGTAAAGTGGTCACTAAGGTAATGGCTGCCATGCCAGTACAAGTCACTACACCGGTTGCGCCCTTTTCCAGCTTAGCTAAGGCATCGCCTAAGATGCTGCGGGTAGGATTGCCGGAACGGCTGTAATCAAATTCGCGAGGATTTTTATGACCATCGAAGGCGTAATTCGTCGACAGGTAAATTGGCGGCACCACGGCGCCATATTGAGTATCGCTTTCGATACCCTGACGCACTGCCAATGTGGCTAATTGACGCTCGGTCACTAATTTGCCTGCGGTCATCGGGAACTCCTAAGTTCGCAAAGAGATGTCTGGACGTCTAAATGTACCTAAGCCCAGTGGTATCGTCAATAGGCGTTAAGACGTTTAGACGTCTAAACATAAAGAAATCTGTTTGCAATCGCTAAGAAATAGTAGCAATAATTTGACTGTAATCTGTAAGGGTTTAAAATCTGCCCCGAATTTAGCGTTATAACAGGTGAGTCAATGACTGAATGGAATGGGGAATACATCAGCCCCTATGCTGAACATGGCAAGAAGAATGAACAAGTAAAGAAAATTACTGTGTCTATTCCGCTCAAAGTGCTAAAAGTCCTCACGGATGAACGTACGCGTCGTCAGGTCAACAACCTGCGCCACGCAACGAATAGCGAACTGTTGTGCGAAGCATTTTTGCATGCCTACACCGGCCAGCCTCTGCCTGATGATGCAGATCTGTCGAAAGAGTGCCCAGACAGCATCCCCGCTGAAGCGAAGCGGTTGATGGACGAAATGGGGATCGAGTGGGAAGACATGGAATAACGCTTAAGCGTCCATAATCCTGCCGTAACTAATTATTAGGGATCGTTAATGCTCATCCGGCGTGATGGGTTAAAGTAACGATCCCTATTTTGTTTTGATGGAATCCTATGTTCTCCTTGATCGATCCACAAACGCTAGCCATCGCGTCTGTGATTGTGTTTTTAGGTGCCCTCACCCAGAGTCTGATTGGGTTTGGCTTAGCCGTGGTCGCCAGTCCGCTGCTGTATATCGTCGATCCCCAATTAGTGCCTGCCCCCGTGATTGTGATGGGATTTTCCATCGCGCTACTCACCCTATTGCGTGAACGCGGCCATTTAGAATTCAATGGCTTGCAATACGCACTCATCGGTCGAGTGCCCGGTGGCTTTATCGGTGCCAGCCTATTACTGTTTGCGCCGCAGCCGATTCTTGGTCTGGCGATTGCAGCCATTGTGGCAGTCGCCGTGGTGCTCAGTTTGTATAAATTCAGTCTGCCGGTGAACAAAGCGACTCTGTTTGGCGCGGGAGTCGTCTCGGGGATCTTTGGCAATATCGCCGCCATTGGTGGCCCTCCGATGGCGATTTTATTGGCGGGTAAGGATGCTTCGCAGTTTCGCGCGGCGTTATCGGCCTTCTTTATCTTTAGTTCGACCATTGCCTTGGCGATTCTTGGGGTGACGGGCCTACTCGAAATCAAGCACTTTTGGCTGTCGCTAATGCTATTGCCCTCGGTCTTTTTAGGCTATCTCGTGGCGGGCAAACTGGTGGGAAATGTGGATAAACATAAGACCAAGATGGCGACCTTAGCCCTCTGCGCTATCAGCGCCTTAGTGCTCACGGTCAAATCAGTGATTGAGTTATTACCGCAATAACCTCATGCCAATCGCAGCCATAAAAAAAGCACCGTTTAACGGTGCTTTTTGTTGCTGTGGATACGAGTTGTCATCCATTCGAGCATCACTTAATCGCATTTAAGTGATGCTTAGTGCGCTAGCATCAATACGTTAGCTTAAGTAACTTTGGCCTGCATACACAATAAAGTGTCTCAGGGCGAGCACGCCAGTTAAGCTGGCACAGGCCACCATAATCATTGCGCCCTTAGTGTGGCGAGTCGCTGCGGGAAGCAGCATAAACAGCAATGGCACACCAAAGCCAATCCCGACGACACCAATCCAGAATACGCTTGCCCACACGCCAGAGGTGAGTGATGCCAGCGCCGCAGCCGCCGCTCCGCCCTTAAAGTACAAGGCACAGAACAACATAAACAGGAACATGATTTCGATTGCCATCACTGGCAGCTCTAAGCCATGCATTTTGGCTAAGGTCTTGTCGTGACTATCGGTTTTGAACATCACCAGCGCCAGCACCGCATTGGCCGCAGCGCCCGCTGATAAACCAGATACCAAGAACAGTGCAGGCAATACCGCAGTGTTTAGCATCGGATAGGCATTCATCGCCGAGATTAAGAAGCCAGTGTAAGCGCCTACGCCAATCGCGAGGACAAACAACAGCACTTCAATCAGCTTTCTAAAGGGCATCAGCAGCTTAGCGATAGGCGCGAGGAAACCTAAGCCCCACTTTGGCAAATCGTCACGCAGTACTAAAATCGCGTAGGCAAATGCCAAGGGTGAGTAAGCTAGCAGCGCTAATACCCCAATCGCCATAACGGACTGGAAGTTGTAGTTAATTAAGATCAACCAGAAGTGGAAAGGCTTAGTTAAATCAAACACTAAACAAGCCAAGCCTAAGCTGATTGCCACAGGGCCAATAATTGCTGCGGCCTTGAGGATATTGCTCTCAACTTGTGTTTGTTCTTGATTGAACCAACGCAAACCGATACCAATAAGCAAACTTCCGGCGGATAAACCCGCCATAAATAGATACACGGCGATGACCCAGTGCCAAGTGACGGGATCATATTGCGCCATATCGCCCCAAGTATTGTTCATAATCAAATCCCTCCTCTTTTGGTAGGAACGCGATATACCCTAGGTTTAGTGCCTAAATGGGTCTTATCTTGGTAAGTGATCTTAGTGTTGAGCAGTGTGGCCACTTCACTTTGTGGATCGTTAGCATCGCCAAACACTAAGGCATCGGTCGGGCACACAGTCACACAGGCTGGCTCTTCACCACGGGCCAAACGCGTGTCCTTACAGAAGTTACACTTGTCAGCCACTTTGGTTTCTGGATTCATAAAACGCACTTTGTAGGGACACGCCGCCACGCAGTACATACAACCCACACACTTGTCGCCGTGGATGGAAACAATGCCATCTTCGCCCACATAGGCCGCACCCGTTGGACACACCTTCACACAAGGCGCATCTTCACACTGCTGGCAAGACACCCTGTGGTACTTAAAGTGCAGATTGGGCATTTCGCCATAGGGCCCTTCGACTCTCACCTGCAAACGGGTCACCCCTTCTGGTACGCCGTTTTCACTGCGGCAAGCCACGTTACAGGCTTGGCAGCCGATGCACTTGTTCTCATCGTGCACCATCACATATCTTTTCGTCATTTGAGCCTCCAATTAGCGTTTTGCCAGCGTGACGCCAGTGGTGTGTACCGTCATGCCACACACAGGTGCGGTAATGTGGGGCAGTAAGTTTCCGCAGTGGATACCTTTGCCTGTCGCTCTAACCAACTCTTTGTTTTTAGAGCCAAAGCCCATATAAGCAAACACGGTATCGGGGCGAATGCCCGGGGTGACTAACGCATGGCCTTCTTCTGTACCTACGCTACTGGTTAAGCGAATAGGGTCGCCATTGCTGATACCTAATTTGCTCGCGGTATCTGGGTGAACCCACACAGCGTTATCCGACATCAAATTTGCCAGCATGGGCACATTGTGGGTCGCGCCATTGGTATGCACCGCCACCTTACCTTGGATAAAGTAGAGTTCATTTGGCTTTTTAAGCTGCACTTCGCGGAACTTAATGACGCCGCGTCCTGGCGCCATGGCTTCGACCTTGGCAGAGGTCAATTCAATCTTGCCGCTTGGGGTTTTAAAGCTGAGTAAACTGCCGTAGGTGCCGTCTTCATCCGCAGGTTTGGCATTGGCATAGGCCTTGGTAAATTCGGCCACCATTTTAGGTTCGCGCAACATAATCGGCTTACCGAAGCTGACAAAACCTTCGTCTTTGATCCGACGCAGCAGCTCTGTGTCGCGGTTTACCTGCAACAGTTGCAGGGTCTCCATGTTTTCCCATGGATAGAATTCACTCAGCCCCAGTTTGTGGCCAATATCCTTAAAGATTTGCCATGAAGGACGAGTATCGCCTAAGGTTTCAACTACCCGTTGACGCACATAGTAGGCAGGGTTTTTACCTGACTTGTCGGCGATTTCCTCATCGCGTTCAAGGTAAGTTGACTCAGGTAAAATCACGTCGGCATAGGCGGCGGTTTCGCTGATATACACATCGCACACGGCAACAAAGTCGAGCTTTTTCAAGGCTTCGACCACACGCGCTCTGTCGGTCATGGTTTGCATTGGGTTAGTACGGGACATCACCCAACCGTGTAATTGGTAGGGCACGGCACTTAAGGTCGCATCGAGGATGGTTTGATAAATCCCGCCCGCTGACCACATCATGGCGTACTGCTCTTCCACTTGGTCGATACGTTTTGCCGCTGGTTTTGGCATATCTTTTACGCCGGGTTTACCCAGCACAGGCGACACATCTTCACCCGCGAGCTTGTTATAATCGCTAGGCTTTTGACCTAGGTAGATACCGCCCTTACGCTCAATATTGCCAATCAATATGTTGGCAGCGTAAAGCGCGCGGCGCATTTCAAACTCTTCGGTGGTAAAGGTGGCTCTGTGACCAAAATCCACTACAGCATGGGGCGCTTTAGCCGCATATTCACGGGCAATACGGCGAATATCTTTGGCGGGCACATCGGAGATCGTTTCGGCCCACTCAGGGGTATAGGCTTTTACTTCAGCGGCAAAGGTGTCAAAGCCTTCGACATAACGCTCAACAAAGGCCTTGTCGTAAAGGTTTTCTTCAATCAATACATGGCATAAGGCTAAAGCGACGGCCACGTCGGTACCAGGACGAATCGCGTACCATTCATCGGCTTTATCGGCAACCACAGAGAATCTTGGCTCGAACACCACCAACTTAGCGCCTTTATCCATTTGCGCCGCCATCATGCCACGGGTTTCGGACATGTTGATACCTTCGTACAGGTTATGGCCGAAGTTAATAATGTATTTTGAGTTACTTAAATCGCGTTTCACCTTAGTGCCAAACATGGCCATAGCAGCAATTTCATAACCGCCGGGGCAAGTAGATGCATGGGTAAAGGTATTTGGGCTACCAAACGCCGTGGCGAGGTGGAATAAGTGTTTTTCTTGCGAGCCAGATTTAGAGGAAAACGCTACCGCCTCTGGGCCGTGAGCTTGCTTGATTTTAGTGAGATTATCGGCAATCAGTTGATAGGCTTCATCCCAACTGATTTCAGCCCATTTACCCTCGCCACGCTCGCCAACCCGTTTTAGCGGTTTAACAATCCGCTGTGGATCGTACAGCAAACTATGACCAGCACCGCCGCGGGCACAGACTTTACCGCCAAAGGATTTAGCCGCCTTATTACCGCTGATAAAGACGTTTTTACCTTCAATCACCCGCGCTGAAATCGGGCAGCGGGTCGAGCACATCTCACAGATACTGGCAATTTCTTTGCCCATGCCCTTAAGCTGCTTGCTCTCTAATGCCGCTAAACTGCCCGGCAATAAGCTAGCTAATGCACATGTTGCACCGCTGGCCCCTGCGCCCTTTAAAAAGGTTCGCCTATTAAGCTCAATCATGGTTACCTCCATCACACTCATCCACCCTTATGCGCCAATTGGCACACGCAAACTTAGGCTTTTTGTCACCACTGCGGTTAAAGGCTAAATCTGCTCACAGGTTTTTAGTTATTAATGCCAATGCCTTAAAAAACGTTGGCATTTTGCTGTTCCAGAGTGATTGTTATCTCGAAAGAGGTATGCGGCTATTGTGGTAAACCACATAGGCAAGTTGAGTGTGATCTGTGGCAACTAAAAGTTAAAATTGTTCTAAAAATTCGTGAATAAGATCAATAGTGTTGATTGGCCGTATCGATGCGTACGCTTGAGGTATTTTTACAATACGCACCACAATAAAAAGTTATCAAAAAACCTAAAAGCAATTTTAAAAACAATAAGTTAAAAAGTGATACCGCGATATCGCTGTCACAATAAACCCGTTAATTTAAAAGGATAAAATACCAGCACCGATTAGCGCGAACAGGTGCTGATATGAGGTCAGTATGAGGTTGGTATAAGGTCAATCCACCAAGGTAATATCTAAGCCATTTAACAGCCGAATCGCTTCATCGCGACTAAACTTGGCACCTTTAATTTTGTTGTTAAAAATATCAATGTCGTAATCGGTTGCCTCAGAGAAATCCGCCTCCATTAACTCAGTGCGGCCAAATAAGCTGTGGCGAAAATCGCTGTAACTAAAGTTAGCGCGATTAAACTTGCCCTCACGAAAATCTACATCCTGCGCCTTACAGCCCTCAAGTACCATTTCATCGAGCTTAAGGCCCATAAAAGAGCAGTCGTTTAAGATGCAGGTTCTAAAACTAAAAGGCGCCGCAAAGGATAATCTAGGCCAAGCGGCACGGGTCCAATCTATGCCGACCAGCTTACATTCTTCAAAACTCACACCGTTAAATTGGCTTAAGGGCACCTTGAGCAGGCTTAAATTACAGCCGACAAAACGGCAATCGATAAACTTGCAGTTACGGAATGTGCTGTCGCTAAATTGGCAATCGTGGAACTCGCATTCTTCAAACTCAAGGTCTTGCCACTGGCTTTGGCTCTCGGCTAAGGCGATAAATTGCTGCGAGAAAAAATACCGCCCCTGTGAGGCTACGCGCGCCATCATTGGCGTTTTTGCATCTGTCGTCATACTCGCTCCATACTCCCCATCACGGCTTAGGCACGTCCTGATAGGCAAATTGTCTTTTTGAATCTACAACAAATAGCTGTTAAAGCGAGAAGCGGCGCCTCAAGCTGATGCACTATAGCCGCAGATAATACCCCGATTAACGCCACTCACTACATGGCTAAATTGGCATAAATCGAATATAGGCTTAGCACTTATGCTCAACAACCTAGCTCCACAATCTAGCTTCAAACGCTTGCGAGCGACGCTCCCGCTTTAGGCATTTTCAGCTTTTACTTTTACCAGCCTTCACTTTGTGCCGACACGCCGCACAGATGCGCACAAATAGCCGTGGAAAATTTTGCGAATAAAGGTAAAATGGCGCCACTTTTCGCGGCTGTCTAACAAGGTTCTCTGGGATTAATGGTTAGCCTTTTCGAGCAAAATGGCACGGGGTTTCCCCGCTTGAGCAGACCAGTATTACTCTGGCGCCAACCTTGCTCTGCGTTTCATTTTCACCCCATATCTAGACAAACGTTATTCTCCCCATCGCCCGAAAATCCACTATTCGCTTTACGCTTAACCTTCACCAAGGCTTTACGCAAACTGAGCAATAAGCTATTGGTCAATAATAAAAAGGTGGCTAAGCATCTTATGCTTAAGCACACCGCAACGAATAAAAAACTCGTCCCTACACTCTCTATCCAAAGGAATACTCGTCATGAGTCTTGCTGATTCCGTATTAGCCGTAAACAACGATTTGCCCATCCGCACCGATAGCCCAGTTCATAGCGGCAAGGTACGTAGCGTTTACTGGCTAACCGACGCCGACAGCCGCCGTTTAATCAAAACCAAGGGCTACAATGTGCCCGAAGATACGCCGCTTGCCATTATGGTAATTAGCGATCGCATCTCCGCCTTCGACTGCATCTTCCACGGTGAAGGCGGATTAAAAGGCATCCCAGGTAAAGGCGCGGCATTAAATGCCATTTCTAATCATTGGTTTAAGCTATTTGCCGAAAATGGTTTAGCCGACAGCCATATTTTAGATATTCCGCATCCCTTCGTTTGGATAGTCCAAAAAGCCCGCCCAATTAAAGTTGAAGCCATTTGCCGCCAATACATTACCGGCTCCATGTGGCGCGCCTACTCTAAGGGCGAACGCGTATTCTGCGGTATCACCCTGCCAGAAGGCTTAGAGAAAGATCAAAAGCTGCCAGATTTGCTGATCACCCCTTCGACCAAAGGTATTTTAACTGGTATCCCAGGTGTGCCCGCGCAGGATGATGTGAACATCAGCCGCAGCGATATCGAAGCCAACTACCAAGCCTTTGGTTTTGAAAAGGTAGAAGATATCGACCTGTACGAGAAGCTGTTAAAAGATGGCTTTAAGGTGATCGCTAAAGCTCTGGCCGACCTTGACCAAGTGTTTGTGGATACCAAGTTCGAGTTTGGTTATGTGACCGATAAAAACGGCAACTCAAAACTGATCTATATGGATGAAGTGGGCACCCCCGATTCATCCCGTATTTGGGACGGAGCCGCCTACCGCGATGGTAAAATCCTTGAAAACTCTAAGGAAGGCTTCCGTCAGTTCCTGCTGAACCACTTCCCCGATCCGGATATTCTGCTTAACAAGGACAGAATGCCAGAACGCGAAGCCCTCGCCCGCGATAATGCCCTGCCATTAGAGGCCATGATGCAAGTGTCGCGCACTTACACCGGCATCGCCGAGAAAGTGACTGGCGCGGCAATCCCGCTGCCAGCGAATCCAAAGGCAGATATTATTAAGATCCTACGGGAAGAGTATGATCTGATTGTTTAATCAGATTTCGATGAGGTAGGGAGTTTTTCCTTAACCTCAGAATGTAGAAAAGGCGCTTAGGCGCCTTTTTTGTTTGAGTCATTTAAACACTTAATCAATACAACGCTGATAATTAAGCACTGTCATTCCAGTGACACGCCGTGAACTCGTCCATGAGGGCTCGACGACGGCATCCATGCCGTCAACGGTCACTTACATGCCAATGCTTAATTCAACCAACTCTTCAGTAATCTGTAAGCCTTTTTACAAGCATACACTTTGCAAATTTAATAATGGGTGGCTAGTTAAATTCTTTCTTGTTTTATCTTGGGTGGCCTGATTTATTTTTTTCCTGATTTATTTTTTACCGCGCCAAAATGCTTCTCGGTAAATAAGGTCTCGATTTTTCTGGATAAAAATATTGATAGCATACTGGGGTTGATGCTAACTTATTGGCATTATTTAATTATTTATTCGTATCATTCCAATGTACAACTCTATACGGTTTGGGTTTTATTGGAAGTGCGGGTAATACACTGTTAGGCGAATATGGATAGTTTTACAGACCTTTATCAGAAAGCTGTCGGACCAGACACATTGGTTTCATATTTTCTAAGTGGACATTTGGCGATTGAGTTCTTATTGCGCAAGAATATTGAAATTTACGATAAAAAATTGACTCGCATATCCAATGACTTGACACATGCGAACCTTATTAAGCTTGCTTATGATTTAGGCTCAATCGATGAAGGGCAGAAATCTGTATTAGTCGCTATTAACAGACTAAGAAATAAATTTGCTCATCAAATTGCTTATGAGCCTCCTATAGATGAGTTAGTCAGGCTATATCAGCAGGCATCTCGGTCATTTCATGACTTAACAGACGGTATATCACAAGGCCTTGAGGGGCTTCAATCCATTAGTCAGTTCAGTGAGATAGAAGAATGGTGGATATCAGAACTTTTTGTCCAAATATGTTATGACCTACACAACAATTATCATGAAAGCGGCGGTGATGTAGATGAATTTTGAAAATCGCCTAACAAGTGTAGGCACTCGGAAAAAACTTTTGCTCCGGCTTCGCATGCACAAAATTTGTTCCGGTGCTACAGGCGTTATGTTTTACGAGTGAGCGTGAATGGATCTAAAGAGTCTTGAAAAAGCAGTATCTGCCAGTCGATGGTTAATGGTTGTTTTACTGATACTGCTTCCACTTATTTATTTTTTATGGTTTTACTTGATTAATAGTCAATCCCTATCAGTTGACCCCTCAATTTGGGGGGCATTCGGTGATTATGTTGGTGGAATCCTTAATCCTATTGTCGCTCTATTTGCATTTTATTGGTTGACCAAATCCGTTCTTATCCAAAAAGAAGAGCTGCACGAAACTAGAAAGGCGTTAGAAGAAAGCAGCGCCTCACAAAAAGAACAAGCTGAATCGGCAAAAATTTCTTCCGAGATTCAAACTATCAATATCAAGCTGGCAATGATTAATACCAAGTTGAGTGCAAAATACGATTACAAAACATCCGTAATGACTAATGGTATGTCCGGTGGACATTTCAATCTTGTACTTACCCATGAAGGCCACGCTGCGAACGTTCGAGAAGTACTTGGTACTTTAAATGATGAAATTCGGAATTTGGAGGCTGTTCAAGAGAAATTGCTCCACGAAGTAGACATTTTAATCAAAAAACATAACAAGGTGCTGTAGTCGCTGCGCAGGGACCTCTGTTCTGTTCCGCTGCGCTAAACTGCGGCTCCTAAGCACGGGTTATGTTTCCTTGAAATTTCCCCACTCAGTACCCATATACAAATTACGGTTAATTGAAAGGGGGATGTTTATGACATTAAAGAAGACTTTGGGTATTCCAGATAGCCATGAATTAAAGCAAACAAGCTTTCGTCAAAAAGGGACTATGGCTCAAAATGAATACTGGGAGTATGAGCAGCTAGATGAAAATGGTCAGTTGGTTGCAAGAATTGAACGCTGGGATTGTACAAGTTTAAATTCTTTAACTACAGATGCGGGTTTCCGTAAATATTCATTAGATGGTAAGTTGATTGCTGAGGGTAAGTACTAAATGCCAACCTTAATTTGTGTTATTTGCGGGGCTGAAGCATCCGAGGGGCCACAGTTTGGCGATGCAATTCGTTATGAATGTGCTCACTGTGGCGTTTATGAAATCACAGGCACTTTATCGGCAATGTTACAGACTCGTAGATTAAATCGTGATGAATCGTTGGCATTTCTAGCTAGTGAAAGAGTTAAAAATCCAGGAGCAGTTCCTCAGATTTCAAGTACAACAGCACGTTATGAATAAGTTAGCATAATCGGGTAGCCGGAGGTAGCTAGCCTCCAGCCCCCACACCACCCTGCATGCGGCTCCGCACAGGGCGCTTCATTTAGAACGCCTAACCTGTTTTCTGGTTCGGATAGTGAACCGCGATCCATCTTTCAGTGAATACAATCCTGCTTTCTTAAGATACTCATTACTCAGCGCTTGCTGTATTCCTGGTGTTTTCGAGCTTCGCCACTGCCCTTTGCTTGTAATTCCACAAGCAACGGCCGCTTGGATCCTGACGCCACGTTTGAGTAAGTTTTGTACCTTAGTCCGTGGCTTTCGCCATTGACGCCAGTAGCAAATACGTACTCGACGTCGGATCCAGTGGTCTAAATCGCCCCCCCCCCTTGGTAAGGATTGGCTATGCCAAAGTAGTTGATGCTGAAAGATGGGACATGCATAACTCTTTTGGGATTGACAGCGAACACGTCAGTATCAGGAGTTCACCATCCCCTGCGAAGTTGCTGAAGGGCGTTGAAGAAAATCGCGTGACGCAGACAGGACGTCTGTGTAGCTTTCGGGGGGAAGGGACGCCCCATCGGAAGCGTTAGCGATTTTCGAATAAGCACGAAGCCAGTAACTAATGCATGTAACTTCGCTAGGGGCGTCTTGGAGCATCCAAGGAGGATAGGACGAGCAGTCCTCCTTGGTCGGGTGTGGGGTGAAGCCCCACGACTTTGATTCACTTCGGCCGTAAGACCGCAATTAATATAGCATTGTGCTAAACAGCATGAGGGTTGAAGCCCCACGACTTTGATTCACCTCGGCCGTTAGGCCGCAATTAAATTAACAGTTACTCACAGGAAAATTGTGAGAGGCAAAGATGGATATGGGTGTAAATCAGAGCAGCCAAAGCTAACCGCCAAGTTGCCACACCTTCAACCCAAGGTTAAATCTTCACACAGACAAACAGCGCATTACCTGAGCTTAAATCCCATGGGACGATTTTTTCATAATCGTGTTCAAAGATATGCACTTCAAAATACGGCGCGAGTAAGGCTTGCAGCTCCGCAAAACTGGTGGCGACCATAGTATGTTGGTCTTGCCATAACTCAGTCTGATGCGCAGATGTATCAGCATCGGCGTCTACATCAGCCTGTTGAGTAAAAGGCTGCTGACGCTTTGCAATACTCAGGTTTAATGACTGGTTTTCGCCCTGACCACTGTAATGCCAGCCAGATTCAAAGGCAAAATGGTGTCCCTCAAACTCGGCAAAATGCTTAATCGATAAGCGGTTATCGATGCGGTGCTTATCAACCGAGTTAAAACAAAATATCCCGCCGTCATTCAGGGCACTGTGCACACTGGCGATACAACTTTTTAGGCGCTCTATGTCCGCACTGTAATGGATGGAATATAAAAAACAGGTAATTAAATCCACTGGCTGCTCAAGATAAAAGGCCGTCATATCTTGCAGATTAAACTGGGCCTCAGGGCAACGACGCATGGCCATATCGAGCATCGGCTGATTAATATCTAGGCCACTACACTGATAACCAAGGTCGATAAAATGCCGTACATGTGGGCCAGTGCCACAGGCTAAATCAAGGTGTTGTTTACCATTATTCCCTAAGAACTGATGCAATCGATGGATGCTCGCACTCTGTTGTTGATAGTTAATATCGGAGCACATTAAATCGTAATAACCGGATAGATCGGTATAAAGCGCGTTAGAAGACATAGCAGCGAAGAGAAGGCATGGGCAATTAAGGGTGGCGCATGATATATCAGTTAGCCCAGAACCGATACACACAATTCCACAACCAATCTGAGTGCAAGGCACTTGGAGCACATTAATTCAATAAAACAATGCTACAGCGCAGCATAACAATCTAAGGCGTCAAAGGTAGTTAAATACTCGAGTTGGGGTTTGGCGAAGTAGTAACCTTGAAAATAATTAATACCACGGCCAACAAGATAGTCTAACTCCGCTTTACTCTCGACCCCTTCGGCCAACACCTGAGTGTTAAGCGTGCGACAAATCCCGAGCACTTCATCGATAACAAACTGTTTTTGTTTATCTAAATGGATATTCCTGATTAACTCCATATCGAGTTTTAATACCTGAGGGCGCAAAAACTCCAACCAACTCAAATCAGCGAAACCACTGCCAAAGTCGTCGATGGCGGTGATAAATCCCCGTTTAGCGTAGCTGTCAAAGATACGGATCAATTTGGCTCTATCGACAATTTGCTCACCCTCAGTGACTTCAAACATGATGTTATGAATATTAAAACCAAAGAGGTCGGCGGCTTCAATCGAGGCGCGGATACAGGTTTCAGGGTTATAAACCGCATTAGGTAAAAAGTTGATACTTAATATTTTATCAAGGCCAAGCTTAGCGGCGGTTTCAATGGCTTTGACCCGACAAGCCTGATCAAAGTAGTACTTATTGTTTTCGTTTATTCGCTCAAACACCCAAGCAGCACCTTCGCCATTTGGGCCGCGCACTAGGGCTTCATAACCGTAAATCTGCTGATTTGGCCAATCGATAATGGGCTGAAATGCCATACGAATTTCAAATCCGAGTGACTTACCACTTAAACAGTCCAAACAGGTTTGTTGCTTGATTCGAGAGGGAAAATCCATCATAGGTCTCCATAACCTTATCCTCTCTCAGTGTGGGGATAAATCGCTAATTTTGCCAGCGTTTAGTGCCTTTGCTCTGATAAAACATGCAATATTGTAAATATGTTGACTCAGAATTAACCGATCGCGACCCATAACAGCAATGGATGAGCCAAAGAATCCTCATCCATTGCATCTCGTTATGACTTATTTGAGTTTATAAACCACTTCGACTCTGTCTTCGATAGTCACTTGGCCATATTGATAGCTTTCGGCGGCGCCCATAGCATCGGCCTTAGCATTCATACGTAACATCACCGGTTGCACTGGGCGTTGATCGTAATAACGAATTTGCCAAATCTTGCCTAGGTTTTCCCCAAATCCCTTGGCTAAGGATTCTGCTTTTTGTTTGGCATCGACAATCGCCGCTTGGCGCGCCTTGGCCACATACTCGGCCTCTTTGCTCGATTTAAGGGCGATATTATTAACCCTGTTGATCCCCTCCTCCAAGGCGGAGTCTAAAATCGTATTTAAACGTGCCAAATCGTTAATAGTCACAGTGACTTGGCGACTCGCGGTGTAACCAGTTAGCTCAGGTGCTTTATCCTGCGCATACACATATTGGGGTTGCAGATTTAAGTTGGCGCTTTGGATCTGCTCTTTAGTAATCCCCGCGGCCGTCAAACGGGCGATAAATTTCGCCACCGCCGCATCCGAGTTATCTTTAGCCGCCTTAGCGTCTTTCTCGGTGACAGCCACTTCGACATTAAGCTCAGCCATATCCGGCTCGACTTGAATTTGGCTTACGCCCATGGTTTCGATATGGGGAAAGTCCACATCCGCAGCCACTGCGGTGGCAGTAAATACACCAGAGAAAAGACCACCAGCCACTAATACAGCTAAAAGAGAATGCTTCATTATTAACTCCAACTAAATCATTTAAGGCGAGACTGCCTTGATTCTAATGCGATGGCTATCAGCTAAAAGTGTGACTCGCCATCTGCTAGCCATACAAACGAATCATACAAACTATCCCTATAAACGCGGGTAAACATAAAAAGGGTTAATTTTTTTAAAACTTTTTAAATTGGCAAAACTTATCAGCCTATCGCTAAAATCCTCACCCACAAGCACTCAAGCTGCTGTAGTGACTTCCTATACGAGCACGCATACGAGCCAGTCAGTCCCTAACTGGTAGAAACGCGCTCTTAGCTGTACACTTTTCACCCAAAGACACTGTACCTTTTAATCACTTCAGGTATAATCCGCGCTCTTTTTACGGCGCTCTTTTATCAGCATCAGCGAGACACCATGACAGTTGAAACTTTTCATCCTAAGCAAACTACCACGCTTGAGACCCCTGCCAAAACATTGGAAGCCGCCAGTGCTGACTCTGTTAATACGGGCAATGCTGCCACAGGCAATCGCATCGGTTTTGTGTCTTTAGGTTGTCCAAAAAACCTCGTGGACTCAGAGCGCATTCTGACCCAGTTACGCATCGACGGCTATGAAGTCACCAACAGCTACGACAATGCCGATCTGGTAATCGTTAACACCTGTGGTTTTATTGATGCTGCGGTTGAAGAATCCTTAGATGCGGTGCGCGAAGCCCTAGAAGAAAACGGCAAAGTAATCGTAACGGGCTGTTTAGGCGCTAAAGAAAACCAAATCCGTGAAGTGCACCCAGATGTGCTCGAAATTACTGGCCCACACAGCTACGAAGCCGTGTTAAAGCATGTACACAAGTACGTGCCAAAACCAGAGCACAACCCATTTACCTCGTTAATCCCACAAACTGGGGTTAAGTTAACGCCTAAACATTACGCTTACTTAAAAATTTCAGAAGGTTGCGACAACCGTTGTACCTTCTGCATCATCCCTGCACTGCGGGGCGATTTAGATAGCCGCGGCGCAGGTAGCGTATTAGATGAGGCCAAACGTTTAGTTGAAGCTGGCGTACAAGAAATCCTTGTGGTGAGCCAAGACACCTCTGCCTATGGTAAAGACAAGGGCGGCCGCACCGATTTTTGGAACGGTATGCCAGTTAAGCAAGACATCACCAGCCTTGCTCGCCAACTGGGCAAGATGGGCGCATGGGTACGCTTACACTACATCTACCCATACCCATGGGTTGACGATCTGATCCCATTAATGGCCGAAGGTTTAATTCTGCCTTACTTAGACATTCCAATGCAGCACGCCAGCCCACGCATCCTGAAGATGATGAAACGCCCAGGCCGTGTTGACCGTCAGTTAGAAGCCATCCAACGTTGGCGCGAAATCTGCCCAGATTTGGTGATCCGCTCAACCTTTATCGTGGGCTTCCCTGGCGAAACCGAAGAAGACTTCGAAATGCTGCTCGACTTCCTGCGTGAAGCGCGCCTCGACCGCGTTGGCTGCTTCAAGTACTCAGAAGTGGAAGGCGCAGTCGCCAACACTATCGCCGAGCTTATCAGCGAAGACGTCAAAGAAGACAGATACCACAGATTTATGGAAGTCCAAGCCGAGATCAGCGCTGAGCGTTTAGCGCGTTTCGTTGGCCGTACTATGGATATTCTGATCGATGATGTTGACGAAGAAGGCGCCATTGGCCGCAGCTTCGCCGATGCCCCAGAAATCGACGGCATGGTATTTATCAACGGTGAAACTGAACTCGAACCCGGCATGTTAGTTCGCGCCGTGATCACTCACTCGGACGAGCACGATCTGTGGGCCGAGTTAGTGGATGCCGATGCAGAGGATGAAGTCGAGGCTTAAGCCTTCAAATCATTCAAGTTTTAATAAGACGAGTCACAGTCTCAATTGTGGCTCGTTTTTTTATGGCCAAAATCTGGCGAATCCTCTCAATAGGTGAAGGTTAACTCTCAATAGTTGAAGGCTAGATAGTGCGACAAAAGGGATTGAAAAGGAAATCGCAAGGCAATGTGAGGGAGGAGTCTAGCAGGGATTAAATGATCAGGACTAACGCGGCAAAAACGTTAAAACATCATCCCCATAAAGTCGAAAGGGGTATCGCCCCTGTGCTGATACCCCTTTCGGTTTGCTGCTTTACGATTGTAAGACCCTTTGCCCTTTTTCGGCTTTTCGGTACGCATCCGAAATAACGGACTGGTCACCAGCGCCTTAAGTGCATTGTCTGTAATGGTGCCGCGACCATTTTCATGCTCTTGCACACTCTGGGCTGTTACTTTTGCCACATTTATCTTAGTCATAGGGACTCCTCAATTAATCCTCAATTCATCCTATATTGGTCAAGGGCCAAGTTAATCATTCTCAGCCAGCGGCGACACTATAAACCAATCTAAAAAGATGTACAGAGTTTGTGCAAAACCGCAAAGAATCGCTCTTTTTATTATCAAAAAGTATGATAGATTAATCCAACAAAAATAATACATTAGGCTAACAAGCCTTCATTTTAAGTCGCTATTTAGCGATACGATTACTCTTTGTAATCACAGGATAGGGAGTGATTAATTTTGCCGTTTGCAGTGATTTATCGGCCATTACTGAGCCTACTTTGCCTATTACTCATCCTATCCCCCAGCCTAGCGCAGGCTTTTTCAAGCTCTGAGTGTGTTATTAGCATGGGCTATCGCACCAGTGAACGCCGCCCCTTTATCGAACAGGAACCTAATAACCAAGGGTTTTACTACGATATTTACCAAGTCGCGGCCGAAAGAGTGGGATGTAAACTACGGGTAATTCGAGCACCTAAACTGCGTATTTTGCGGGATCTCAAACTCGGAAATATCGATTTTTATCCTGGGCTGCATTTTAGTGAAGAACGTGCCCAATTTACCTATTTTATTCCTAACGGTCTGTCGGAGCGCATTATTGGAATTAGCCGAGCGGGTGCGGCAAATGTTGGTTCATTAGAGCAGTTATCACAGAGCGGTATGACGCTATTAATTGCCCCGGGCAGCTACGACTTTAATGGCATATCCGAAACCATGTCGGTCCGTAAACCACCTGAACTCAATGTACCTAAGGCCTTAGATTACCTTATTAGTGGCCAAGGGGACTTTTTTATCTACGATCAAGCAACCATCAGTTATTACCTTAAAAATCGAGATACAAGCCAATTTAAGCTACACCCTAATTGCTGCCAGCAACCTCAAGCTATGTATCTGGGATTTTCGAAAAAAAGCCGCCATTTTCGTGGGCAACATAACCCTAACTATCGCGCCGATCTTCCCTTAAGTCCGAATAACAGCCCAAGCGTACTCGCTGAAGATTCAAAGGCCTATGAATTTGCCAAAGCACTCGCCGCGATGGATGCAGAAGGGGAAACCCAGCGGATCTACTTTAATCACTTCGGTTAATCCTAGGGCGCGTTAAACAACGCCGCTTATTATCCTCACCTTGGCGCTAGCTTATCCTCATCTTGGCGCTAGCGAGAACTTCAGGCCGCTATTTCAGCTTTATCTTTATAAGCTCTGCGACAATATGCCGCACTTGTCACACTTAGATGATCTTTATAATGCAGCGCAATTTATCTAAGTGAATGGAAGACAATAAGATGGCTGCAAACGCTTCAACTATCCCCCACGGCTTTAAATGCTCCGCAATCGCCAGCGCGCTGACCTTAGCATTAGGCGCTTCAGTTGCCTCACAGGCCATGGCCGACGAGACAAATCAAACTCAAATTGAACGTATTCAAGTCCATGGCCAACAGAGTATTGGCCGTAATGCCTTAGGCTCGGCCGATGCTTTGCTAAAAGATCAAGGCGTCGATTTCTCCGAAGCGGGCGGCGTTTCCGCCTTACCTGTGCTCAATGGCATGATGGGCGATCGCATTAAAGTGTTAGTCGATGGTGCGGATATCACCGCCTCCTGTGCCAACCAAATGAACCCACCACTTTCCTACGTTTCCGCTAACCAAATCAGCTCGGTAGAAGTGGTCGCGGGCGTGTCCCCTGTCAGTGCGGGCGGTGACAATATCGCCGGAGTGATTAAGGTTAATAGCCTCAATCCAAAGTTTAACGACAGCGAAAACCTCAGCTTTGAAAGCGGTGAAATCTCATCGGGATACCGCAGCACCAGCGATGCATTCCTACTCGGCGCTAAGGCAGGGATTGCCAGTAAGGACTTAAGTTTCAGCTATCAAGGCGCCTATGAAGATGCCAATAGCTACCACGATGGTCACGGCGATAAAGTGCTCGATACCCTCTATCGCGCCCAAAACCACGCCTTAACCGCGGCATGGCGCGATGACACACAACAACTGGCGGTTAAGCTAACGCACCAGGCTATCCCGTTCCAAGGTTTCCCAAACCAATACATGGATATGACGGATAACAAGAGTTATGGCGCCCTAGTCCGCTATCTGCGGGATTTAGACAACGATGGTGAGTTTAGCGCCCAGTTAAACTGGCACAGTGTGAAGCATGAAATGGGCTTCTTCACCCCAGAAAAAACCGGCAAAATGCCAATGAATACAGAGGGTAGCGATTACAGCTATCAACTGTATTGGCGCTTACCCATGGGCGATAACAGCACGCTACTCCTAGGTCAGGAATTTTATAACTATCAACTCGATGATACTTGGCCAGCTGTGCCCGGCACTATGATGGCACCCAATGACTATATCAATATCAACGACGGTGAACGCCGCCGCGCCGCAGTTTATGGCGAGTGGCAGCAAAACCTCACGCCACTCTGGTGGTTGTCTGCTGGGGTGCGTTATGAATATGTCACCACAGATACGGGCGAAGTGCAGGCTTACAGCAATATGCCAATGATGGGCATGCCCAATGTGGATGCCGAGGCGGCAAAAGCCTTTAATGCCATGGATAGAAGCCGTGACGATAACCTTATCGATGCTACGCTGCTAGCGCGTTATCAGCTATCGGCCAAACAACAATTGGAATTTGGCTTAGCCCGTAAAAACCGCGCACCAAACCTGTACGAGCGTTACAGCTGGGGCCGCGGCGTGATGGCAACCACTATGATTGGCTGGTATGGCGACGGTAACGGCTATGTCGGCAACCCCGATCTTAAGCCCGAAACGGCGCATACTCTGAGCGCGGCCTACAAGTTTAATGGCGATGAATGGCAATTCTCTACCACGGCTTGGTATAGCGCAGTGACAGACTATATTGATGCCGAGGTGATTGGCAGCTTTAACCGTACTGGCCTTGCCAGTGGTAAACGCAATATCCTTAAATTCACCAACGAAGATGCCAATTTATATGGCGCGAAGTTTAGTGCGGTCTACCTATTAGCCAATACCGACAGCGGTAAATGGCAGATGCAGGGTAAGCTCGATATCACCCGTGGTGAGCGCGATGAGGGTAACGAGCCGCTTTATCAAATCAAACCGCTACAAACCGAGTTAGCCCTTAGCCATCAACTGGGTGATTGGGAAAATCGCCTGTCGTGGCAATGGGTAGCGACTAAGGATAAGGTCGATGATCGCCGTTTAGAAAATGAGACCGACAGCTATTCGCTGTTAAATCTAAGCAGCAGTATCAAATGGCAAGAACTGAGTTTAACTTTTGCAATCAACAACCTGTTTGATACTTACTACGAACTGCCACTGGGTGGTGTCAACCTTGCCGAATTTAAGGCCGATAGCACGGGTGGCTTTAGCCAAGTCGCAGGCTCGGGTCGCTCATTTGAATTAGGCGCCAGCTACAAATTCTAATGAGCACCGCCGCTAACAAGTGGCAAGGCTATTTAGGATGGAGCAATTAAATCAAAAAGGGCAAATGCAGCTGCATTTGCCCTTTTGTTTTTCGATTGACTTGACCGTTATGCGCCGATAGTTAGTTACCCGCGACTTTCATCTCGGATAATAAAATCCCGCCAGTACGGATAGACGAACGTAAATCGAAGTCTTTACTGACCGCCTGAATCCCACGGAACATATCCTTAAGATTGCCAGCAATGGTAATTTCTTCAACGGGGAACTGGATTTCACCATTTTCGACATAAAAACCAGCGGCGCCACGGGAATAATCCCCCGTCACCATATTCACGCCTTGGCCCATCACTTCAGTGACAATCAAGCCCGTGCCCATGCCTTTGACTAACTCATCAAAACTTTGACCAGTGTGCGCTAGGGTCCAGTTGTAAATCCCGCCCGCATGACCTGTGTTAGGTAGGCTCAATTTGCGCGCCGAATAACTGGTTAGTAAATAGGTTTCTAATATGCCGCGATCGATGATGCGTCTATCTTGGGTCGCCACGCCTTCGCTATCGTAGTTGGCACTGGCGAGTGCGCCTAATAGATGCGGCTGCTCTTCAATGCTGAACCAGTCAGGGAAGATTTGGGTGTGAATGGCATCGAGTAAGAAACTTGATTTACGATACAAACTACCGCCACTGATGGCACCAATCAAATGGCCGATTAAGCCAGTCGCAATCTCTGGCGCCAGTAATATTGGCAAACGGGTGGTGGCAATCTTACGTGCCCCTAAACGGCTCACGGTTTTCTCGGCGGTTTTTAGCCCCACCAATTCAGGTGAAAGCATCTCATTGAATTTACGGGCGATAGTGTAATCGTAATCCCGCTGCATGTTGCCGTCACTGTCTTCACCGATCACGCTGCAACTTAAGCTATAGCGCGAGCTGCAATAGCCATTTAAGAAGCCGTGGCTATTACCGTAAACCTTAACCGACGTATGGGCGTTTGCGCTGGCGCCATCAGAATTATTGATGCGCGGATCGGCATCGAGCGCTGCGGTTTCGGCGCGAATGGCCAATTGGGCTAATTCGTCGGGGGAAATATCTTCAGGATAATAGAGTTTAAGATCGCGGATCTCGGTCGCCATTAAGGCTTTATCGGCTAAACCGCTAAACGGGTCGGCCGAGGTGTAACGGGCGATATCATCTGCCGCTTTAACCGCAAGAGCAATGGCTTCAGGACTGAGATCTGAGGTAGATGAACTGCCCTTGCAACCATCGCGATAAACCGTAATACCGAGGGCGCCATCTTTATTAAACTCTACCGTTTCAACTTCCTTTAAACGGGTTGAAACCGATAATCCCTGTTGTTTACTGATCGCCACTTCAGCGGCATTTGTCCCTAATTTATTCGCATATTCGAGGGCCACAGCAACCGCATCTTTCAGCGCGGTCAATTCACTATCGATTCTGTTCAAAGACACAAAGCAACTCTTTCGTTATAGGCAATGCCGCTAGCATAACAAACACCTATCCCATTCTCATTATTTATTGCGCGCTTTACTGATTGAATCGCGCTTTAGCTAGGCGAATTTTGGCGGGAGATGTTATTATTAGCGCGTTATTTAACTGAGGTTTTATCTATATGAAGATTGTTGGTGATTCAGAACATTTTAAACAGCCCTATGACAGTAACGACGATTATGTCAGTAAAACTGAGGATAAGCGTGACTGCGAAGCGGCTCAAAAAGTCGGTATGGAACTGGTCTCACTCAGCAAAACCCAGCTAGATAAAATCGAGCTGGACGAGCACTTGTACGACAGCATTCAGCAAGCTCATAAGATTAAGCCAAAGACCGAAGCCTATCGCCGCCATATGCAGTATATCGGCAAGCTGATGCGTAACGTCGATATTGAACCTATCAAGGCGTCGCTCGCGGTCGTGCTTAACAAAAACAGCAACGAAACCGCCAAGTTGCAAATGTTCGAGAAAATGCGTGAGCGTTTACTCACCCAAGGCGACGGTGAAATCCAAACCTTAGTGGAACATTACCCACAGTTGGATAGACAAAAACTGCGTACCTTAGTGCGCCAAGCAACCAAAGAGCTGGCGAAAGGTCCTGAGTCTAAATACTCAAAAGAGCTGTTTAAATATTTACGCAGCGAAATCCAAGACTAGCGTGTTGAGTTTTTGAGATTACATTTTACTGTTCAAGCAAGCTCTAGCTCGCGAAGCGAGGGATAACACACCGTTATTCAACTCAAATGACGGGCGGCTCTTATGATTAAAAGTAAGAGTAAGAGCTTGCCAGAACACCCTCTTGGCCAGCATATGGCTGCAAAATAACCCTGAAAGTCAACACGCCCCAATCCCCGCACTTCGGAATATTGCCTTAGGCGCTAGGCGCGATTTAGCAAAAGTTAATGTCTCTAACCTTGCTTTCTATGGGTCAACAAAACTGGGAAAATTTTATCCACGAGTTTTGCAAACGAACAACATGGCGTCTCCAGTCGGCGTAAAAAAATGTCGTTCACTCTTAAGCAAACGACATTAGCATACCTCAGTGCTGTTACTTTATGAGTCAATACCTTAGTTAACTCTGCAACTCTACCGCTTTGCGCAAACGTAGGCTGCGCAGCGCCAAATACAACATCCCTACAGCTCCCCAAATTAAGCCAAGTTCTAAGGACTGAGGCTCGAGGTTTATCCACAGCACGCCAATGGTCGCCGCACCACACAGGGGCAAGATGAAATACTGCAAATGTTCCTTAAGGGATTGATTACGTTTTTCTTTAATATAAAACTGCACTATCACCGACAGGTTAACGAAGGTAAAAGCCACTAAGGCGCCGAAATTGACCAAAGCCAAGGCCATTTCTAAATCAAATGACACCGCCGAAAGCGCCAGTAACCCCACCAGAATCACGTTAAATGCCGGAGTACGCCATTTAGGGTGAACATAACCAAAACCTTTATTGGGCAGCATATTGTCGCGCCCCATCACATAGAGGATGCGCGCCACCCCCGCATGAGCCGCCATGCCCGATGCTAGCACCGCAATCGTTGTCGCCACCAGCACGATAGACTGGAATAAATTACCACCCACATACAGGGCAATCTCAGGCAGCACAGCGTCTAACTGCTGGAAGCGAGAAATATCAGGGAAATAGAGTTGTAAGAAATAGGACACGCTCACAAAAATCACCCCGCCAATCAGCGCTGTCAGTACAATGGCGCGGGGGATCACTCGCTTAGCGTCCTTGGTTTCTTCACTCAATGAACTTAAGCCATCAAAGCCTAAGAAGGAGAAACACAGAATGGTTGCACCGGTAAAGAGCGGCGCTAAGGTTATCTGCTCCGAATAGAATGGACGCACGCTGGCAATCACTCCTTCACCTTCGCCAAGGGACAAGCTATGGGCCATTAAACCGATGAAGACTAAGATAATGGCTATCTGAGCAAATACGATAACGCCATTAAAATTCGCAACTAAATCAATGCCTCTCAGGTTGAGTACCGTCATGACGGTGACTAAACCAAAGATGAAAATCCAAGGCTCCACGTTGGGGAACATGGCAGTAAGGTAGATTTTGGCCAATAGCATGTTGATCATCGGCATAAACATGTAATCGAGTAGCGATGACCAACCCACCATAAAACCGACATTTGGGCTAAAGGTTTTTTGGGCATAGGTATAAGCCGACCCCGCATAGGGATATTTACGCACTAAATGACCGTAGCTAAAAGCGGTAAACAGGATACCCGCTAATGCGAGCAAGTAAGAGGTGGCCACGTGGCCAGAGGTGATCTCAGAGACAATTCCGAAGGTGTCAAACACGGCCATAGGCGTGAGGTAAGCGAGCCCCATCACAACCACTTGCCATAGATTAAGGCTTTGCTTTAAGCCCGGTTTTTGTTGGCTCATATACCACCTCCGAGTGCAGTCGGTGGAATGACTAACGCGACATCTTGATTGACGGCAATGACCGAAAATCCGGTAAACAACAGCCCCATTGAATTGTCCTCAGTAAAGTAGGTTCAAGCGAACCTCGTATCATTTCCGGATGTTTACCGGCCTCTATTGGTTTAAAACCCATATATTCAAAAAGAAAATAACCGAGGCACTGAATACCTCGGTTATTTTTTCGGCGCGCATTTTCGCCTTAAACAAGCTGGAAAACAAGCAAAAAACCTTCGTTTGCTTCACAGTCCTAATCTTTGTCTCAAAAATTGGCTTTTTCACGTCTTTGCTAAATCACATTGTTGCCACTAAAGGCTAAAAGTCACATTAACCACAAAATTGACACCGCCAAACAAATGACAGATAAATGCGAGCTTCAAATAAAATAAACTACAAAATCATTTTTTATATAAACTTTAAAGATTTTATGCATAATAACCATAAGGTAAGCAAATATAATAAATCAATAAAAGTTCACTTAAACCACCAATATGTCAAAGTTAATACTGATTTTTACCCATCTAAACAGAAATTAAGACTTTAGATTATTTTGGTTAATTTTTTATCGTTAAAAAAGGCAAGACTCAATGAAATCTTTTAAATTCAATACCCTGTTTGGTTGCATAGCACTCACCACCGCAGTATTAGCCTCCCCTGCAAGTGCACAGGGTTCAATGATGGTTAACCCTCAAGCTGGCGTCGTCGTGGGATACTGGCATAACTGGTGTGATGGCGCAGGTTATAAAGGTGGCGTAGCTCCATGTGTTAGCTTGGCGCAGGTGAACCCTCAATATAATGTTGTCGATGTTTCATTTATGAAAAGCTATGGTGCCAACGGCAGCATTCCGACCTTCAAACTCGACCCCGCAATTGGGTTAACTGAGGCACAATTTATTGATCAAATTAGTGAGCTCAATCGTCAAGGCCGAGCAGTATTAATCGCCTTAGGTGGCGCGGATGCTCACATTGAACTGCGCAATGGCCAAGAGCAAGATCTGGCAAATGAAATCATTCGGTTAGTTGAAAAATATGGCTTTGATGGGCTTGATATCGACCTCGAACAAGCCGCAGTCACCGCTGCAGACAATCAAATCGTCATTCCCGCGGCGCTAAGGATCGTTAAAGATCATTACCGTAAGCAGCAGAAAAACTTTTTAATCACTATGGCGCCTGAATTCCCCTACCTCACCACCGGCGGGAAATATGTACCTTATATCAACGCCCTTGAGGGCTATTACGATTGGATTAACCCGCAATTTTATAACCAAGGTGGCGATGGTATTTATATCGATGGTATAGGCTGGATTGCGCAAAATAATGACAATTTAAAACAAGAGTTTATCTACCATATCGCTAATGCACTCGCCAATGGCAGCCATGGGTTCACAAAAATTCCCCATGACAAACTGGTCTTTGGCATCCCGACTAATATTGATGCGGCAGCCACAGGCTATGTGAGCGATCCACAAAAACTGTTTGCCGCATTCGAACAATTAAAAAATCAAGGGCAGCCACTCCGTGGCGTAATGACATGGTCGATCAACTGGGATATGGGGAAAAATGCTGCAGGCCAAGCCTATAATGAATCATTTATTAAGGCGTACGGGCCCTTCATCCACAATCAAGACATTACCCCACCAGAACCAGAAAACGGCAAACCCATTTTCAGCGGCCTAGGCCATGTTCGGGTCAAATTAGGTGGCGTATTTAATCCACTGGATGGCGTTAGCGCCTATGATGCCGAAGATAAAGATCTGACGGCCGACATCCAAGTGACTGGTGATGTGAATACTCAGCAACTTGGCCTTTATCCACTAACGTATAAAGTCACCGATTCAGATAACAACACTACGGAGCAAGTACGCACTGTTGAGGTGTATAACACTAAACCTGAGTTGAGTGGCATCCATAATACTAGCATCACAGTCTCAGCCCCCTTCGATCCAATGGCAGGCGTTAGCGCCACCGATGCCGAAGATGGCGATCTGACCCATAGCATCCGTATTGAAGGTGAAGTCAATAGCGACCGTATCGGCCAATATGAGCTGGTCTACAGCGTAACTGACAGTGCTGGCGAGCAATCCCGCGCAGTGCGTATCGTAACCGTCAAAGAGCAAGGTGCAGTGTGCGAAAATTTATGGAATCCAAGCAAGATTTACTTAGGCGGTGATACGGTTAGCTACGCAGGCAAAATCTGGTTAGCGGGTTGGTGGACTCAAGGTGAGCAACCAGACTTAGCTGGTCAATGGGGCGTGTGGAAATCCCAAGGTGACAGTGATTGCGATTCAGGCTTGCCTCCGGTTATCACGCCGAACTTTACGATAAGCGGTTTAGCCTCGAGCTACCCACTCACCCAAGGGCAAGTTAGCATTAACTTTAACGTCAATACCAATCAAGCGATGGAATTAACGGCTAGCCTTGTGCAGGATGAGCGCATCCACGCGAGCAGCACAGCTAACATTAATGGTAATGGCGCCATGGTATTGCAGGGAGCATCACTCGACGCAGGAGCTTATCAGCTCATCATCAGCAACAAAGATAACAGCCTCAAACAACAGTTTGCCCTGTCCTTAGTTGCAGATGACGGCGGTATCGAGCCCGGAGAATGCCCAGCATACAGTGCAGGTACCCAATACCAAGCCGGTGATATTGTTACCAACGCAGGTGGCGTTTACCAATGCCGACCTTGGCCAAACAGCGGATGGTGTAGCGGCTCAGCGCCTTACTATGCCCCAGGCACTGGCAGCGCTTGGCAAGATGCGTGGACTAAGCATTAATACTCGCGTTGCGGTCATATTACTTTGACAACAAGCCCTGCGGCATCTTGTGATGCCAAAGGGCAAATCTTTGGATTCATCTCACAAGCAATTCAATACCAAAGTAAAATTTCGCCCTTAAAAATCTTCCTAAGCACACTCTCGCCACCAGTTCACAAGCTAAACCCAAGCCCGCGCCCGGCGGTGAATACCTAAGAGAGCTAAGCCAAAAAATACCGCAAACAAGCCCCAAAGCTGTAACCACTTTGGTAACACGCTCGCCCAGCTAGCGCCCATTTGATTGAGTTCTAACATGCCCATAATGGCCGGAACGGCAGGGATCATCTGCGAGCCCAGCACAAGCGGCTCAGGGATTAAGGCAATCGGCCAGACAAAGCCTGAGACAAACAGGATTGGCATTGAAATTAATAGCAATACTTGAGTAGGCAAATCGCGGCGGGTAAACAAGGTGCTCATTGCGACTCCAGCCGCCGCCGTCGCCAGTAAAAACGGTAATAGCCACAGTGCGACCAGGCCAAAGCGCGCTTGAATACTGACGTTATACCAGTGGTAGCAATAGCCCACATAAAAGCTGGTAAACAGAGTATAAATCAGCATAAAGGCTAAAATTCGACCACAAACCAATTGCAGTGGCGACACCTGCTGCCAATAACCCTGATGACGCCACTGGCCTGCACCTAAAATGCCAGTACCGATCAGCAGTGTTTGATGCAGGATCAGTAAAAATAATCCCGGGACGACATAAGGTGTATAACCTAGGCTTGGGTTAAACGCAGGAACACTATTTAAGTGCAGCGAGTTGAGGTTCTGCTCGGCCTCTTTAGGATTTTTCCCCTGGGCGAGCATGCCAATCCATTGAATTTGTTTACCGGCATCCATCCCCGCACTGACAAGACCTTCGGCCACAGCAGAGTAAATCAAGAAGTAACTGGCATCACCGCCGTAGCTTAAGGTTACGCCCTTACCGAGCAACAAATCGCGGCGAAATCCTTCGGGGATCACCAATAAACCGTGCGCCTTACCGGTTTCGATAAAGCGTTTCGCCTCGGAGATAGAGCCGACTTGGCCTATCACTTGGATTTTTGCACTGGCATCCGCATGGCGAATAAGTTGACGACTCAGGGAAGAATGGTCTAAATCCACCACGATAAGCTGCTGTTCTGTTGGGACTTGGTGCAAATAAGGCAAGGGATAGAGCACCGAATAAAACAGCACACCGCCAAATAGGGTCACAGCGATAGCCTTATCGCTAACAATCGCCTTTAATTCAGTGAGCACTAACTGCCATAAATTCATGTTATTGCCCCTTCACTGATAGAGATGCATCGGTGTCAGCCGCTACCGAATTGGGGGTTACCGTTATCGGCAGTAGTTTGCTCGCCAAGGCATAAATCACGGGGAGCAGGCAAATAAATCCCCAATAACTACTCAATTGCTGCGCCATCGTTGACCAAGTAGCACCGTAACTGACCACACTCACATGGGACTCAATATAATGGCTCGATGGCATAATGAGCCGCCACCACTGGGCAAGTTGTGGCATTTCGTGGGTAGGGAAAGTGATCCCCATAAAGGCAAAGGCTGGTGCGAATAATGCGGTACAAAAACTGATGACCCGCGCGCTATCACGCATCAGCACAAACACCAGTAACACCAAACTCCAAACCGCCAACAACATGATCAACTGGGCAAACAGCAGCAGCGCTATACTACCCGCAAAAGGCAGGGCCAGATACAAATACAACCAAGCGAGGATAAACCCACCCTGTAACATCAAGATAGGGGTAAACAACAGGATCTTAGCCAACACCTTAGGCCAAAAATGCTCGGTCAATTGATTGGAGATCCCCTCCTCTGACTGCGCGGCATTAAGGTGTAACTCGCGATTTAAGCTGTTAGCCATCACCAGCATAGATAACAACTGCCAAAGGGCTACCAATACCGGCGGCACTAAAAAGCCAATATAGTTATTGTTACGATTAAACAATGCCGTGGTCTGGCTTTTGACCGGGCTTAAATTCACCGCCACTTGTGATTTTGGCGTGCCCGTCATCAGTTGCTTAAGGCCTGCGACCTGCAACAACCCATCGCCGAGACTCAACTGAATTTGACTCGACAACAGCTTACCCACCAGCAAAAACTGGCTGTTGTAGCGCACATCGATTGTGGGTGTATGGCCGGTAAGCAAATCCTTTTTCATATCATAGGGAAATACTACCACCGCATAGACCTGCGCCTGCTGCATAGCCTCGACGGCCGAGGAGAGATCGGTAAAACTCTGGGGATCGGTCACAGGATTGGCTTTGAGTTGACGGGTCAGCATCCGGCTGAGTTGGCTATGGTCTTGATCAACAATCGCCACGGGTAACTGCCGCGGTAAACCCGCACTAAATAACCACCACAGGCACAAAATCCCCAGCAGCGGAATGTAACTGATAAGGGCTAGTTGCCAAGGATCGCGCCATAGCGCCTTAAGCTCGCGGCGCACCAATGCCATGAACAACGCCATAAAGCCTACGGAGGCAGACTCTGTCGCATTGGCGTTAGTGCCATGCTCGCTCAATGGCTTAGGCTCGCTCGATAACTTGGTCACAGTCGTTACTCTGCACTAAGCAGCACAGACATACCGACGCGCAGATCAGCAATTGGCGCCGTTGGGCGTAATTCAACCTCAAAGGTGCGCATATCAAAATCGTGGCCGCTTTCGGTCGAACGCCAAGTCGCAAAATCCCCCATCACACTGATATGGGAGACAGTAAACTCTACCGTTTTATCCAGCGCTGGCAGTGTTAATTGCAGTTTATCGCCCTTTTTAAAACGCTTTAGTTGATCTTCACGTACTTGGAGTACCGCCCAAGCGTCCTGCATATCAATCAGACTCACCACAGGGAAACCACTCGGCGCCAGTTCACCTGCTTGCAATAATACTTCGCTAATTTCCCCAGATTTAGGCGCACGCATTTGGCTATCAGCCATAATGGCACTGACTTCTTTCACCGCGCCTTCGGCCATACGCGCATTCCCCGCAGCAGCAGCTTTGGTTTCGACCCGCGCGCCTTCTTCAGCCATTTGATACATGGCTAACGCCGCTTGTTCTGTGTATTTTGTCGCTTGCCACTGGGTAAAGGCTTCATCGCGTTTTTGCCGTGCGGCAACACCTTCGGCAAATAAGTTTTCTACGCGGGTATAGGTAGTTTTTGCCAGTGTTGCCGCCGCTTGCGCCTTGAGCCATTGTTCCTTAGCCGCCATCACTTCTTGGCTACGGGCACCATTATTTGCCTCTTGTTGCAAGGCCTTGGCTGCATCACGGCCACCTTCGGCCTGCATCAACTTGGCATCTAGCTCAGGGCTGTGGATAGCAAATAACAAATCACCTTCATTGACACTATCACCACGGCGCACAAGCACTTGCTCGACCCGTCCTGGCACCTTAGAGGATACGTTATATTCGCGGGCTTCAATCTGCCCCTGCAACACACTCGGCTTTGGGCTATAAGCCAGTTTGAGCCCATAGGCTAAAATAAGGCCTAATGCGACCAACGCCGTGAGAGCAAGAATTCTGTTAGCGCGCATTGATAGTCTCCTGCGATTGAGTGCCTGTGGCACTGCGACCGATAAATTCATCTAATTGACCACTGATGGCCATTAATCTGGCATAGGCTTGCACATAGCGATAACTGGCACCAAGCTGCTGAGTTTTAACGGCGCTCAGTTTTAATTCGGCATCGACCCTATCAATAGACGTTGAAAGCCCTTGATTAAAGGCGATTTCCCTTAAACGCAGGTTCTCAGTGGCCAGTTCGAGTGAGGTATTCAGGGCCTTGAACTCTTCTTCGGCCTGTAATAACTGGCGGTAACTTTGGTCGAGCAGCAAACTTAAGTCTTGGCGTGTCTGCGCCTTAGTGTAACGGGCTTGCAGCAAGGCACTCTTAGCCGCTTCCACTTTACCGCTGCGGCCATCGCGGCTCAGCAAGGGCACTTTTACACCGACACCGACCATCCAGTCCGGTTCTACCTTAGAAAACAAGCTGTCATCTTCGTATAAGGTGTAATTACCAAAGAGAAACACAGTCGGGTGATATTTACCTTTCTCTAAGGAAACCAAACCATTCGCCTGCGCCTCTTTAGCCTCAAGTAGCTTAAGCGCCGGGTGTTGATTTAAGGTCATTTGGGTCAAGTCCCCCAATGACGGCGCCTGTGGCAGCACAAATAGCGGCGAGTTAGTACTGACATCACTTCGTTGCAACATACGCGATAGGGCGATAACGGCCATTTCATGCTGGCGGCGGGCGCTGCCTAAATTGACCTTCGCGTTGTCTAAAGCCACTTGAGCATTCAGGCGCTCGACCTTAGCGATTTGCCCTTCGCGCTCCAGCGCCAGCGCATGGTCAACGTGCTTAGTTAAGGAGGCCACCAGCTCAGTTTGGGTGCTGACAAGGGATTGAGTCACATCGACGGCATAATAACGGTCAACCAACTGAGTGAATAAGTCGCGGGTTGCTAACTGTAATTCCTGTTGTTTCTCGGCCACCATAGCGGCATGAATGCCTTGAGCCGCGGTGATCTGGCCGCCGGTATAAATCGGCCACATCGCCTGTAAGCTGGCGCGGAAAATATCTTGCTCGGTAAAGGGCGTGACAAATAATGAACCCGGAATACTCGCCAGTGCACCGCCAAGTGCGGGTGGCAAGGTCGCGGGGTCAAGCGAGGCTAAGGGATTGAGATCCCTTAAATCTAATTCAATTGGTTTTTCGAGGTGGGTATAACTGCCATTCAGACTGAGGGACGGCAGATTTAAACTTTCGCCCGCCTCTTGCTCGCCCTTGGCGCGATTCACCTCTTGGGATTGAGCCTGGAGTTTATCGCTCACCTTAAGCACTTGCTGCCAAGCCTCAGTAAAGCTACTGGGCTGGGCATAGGCCGCTAACGGCAATAGTGAGGGCAAAGGCAATAAACACAGCCATGCCAAACGTGATAGTTTCATTAACACCTCTAGAGTAGTTACTCTAATTTCCTTTGCAAATGATAACATCCATCATGGAAGGCGGCTAGAACCCACCGCTGGAAGTGTAAGATGGGTTCTAAAATAAGCACTTAGCCAATCAACGTAGGAGCTTCTAGCTTCTAGCTTCTAGCTTTACGCAGTACCGCCTACGGTCAGCTTGTCGAGCTTAAGGGTCGGTTGACCGACACCCACAGGCACGCTTTGACCATCCTTACCACATACACCAACGCCCTTATCCAGCGCCATGTCGTTACCCACCATGGAAATCTGACTCATGGCTTCAGGGCCATTACCGATCAGGGTTGCGCCCTTAATCGCTTGAGTCACTTCTCCATTTTCAATCAAATAGGCTTCAGAGGCCGAGAACACAAACTTGCCCGAGGTGATATCGACCTGACCACCACCAAAGTTAGGCGCATAGATGCCCTTCTTCACCGACTTGATGATCTCACTCGGATCAGACTCGCCCGCCGTCATATAAGTGTTGGTCATCCGCGGCATCGGCAGATGCGCATAAGATTCACGGCGACCATTGCCCGTTGGTGCTACGCCCATCAGGCGCGCATTTAATTTATCTTGTATGTAACCTTTGAGAATACCGTCTTCGATTAACACGGTTCTCTGGGTTTGTTCGCCTTCATCGTCGATGCTCAATGAGCCACGACGATTCGCAAGCGTGCCATCGTCCACCACAGTCACCAGTTTCGAAGCCACTTGCTCGCCGACCATACCACTAAAGGCGCTGCTGCCCTTGCGGTTAAAGTCGCCTTCCAGACCATGCCCCACGGCCTCGTGCAATAACACGCCCGGCCAACCATTACCCAGCACCACAGGCATCTCTCCGGCTGGCGCATCGATAGCATTGAGGTTAACTTGTGCCTGACGCACCGCTTCACGGGCGAAGGCAAAGCACATAGGTAAACCGGTTTCATCATTCACCATAAACACGCCGTAATCGTGACGCCCACCGCCACCGGCACTGCCACGTTCACGCTTGCCATGTTCTTCTAAAATCACGCTGCAATTAAAGCGCACTAAGGGACGAATATCGGCAGCCAAGGTGCCATCGCTAGCAGCGACCAAGATTTCTTCGTGCACACCCGCGAGGCTAATCACCACTTGAATAATGCGGCTATCGAGGCTACGAACATAAGCATCGGCCTCTTTCAGCAGGTTGATTTTTTTCACTTCCTCCATGGCGGCGATAGGGTCAAGACTATCGTACAGCGCCAAGGCTTGTCGGCGTTTGAAGGCCTGAACCTTGGCCTGCTCACCCGCTCCCGCAATACCGCGCGCTGCCTCGGCCGCAGCGCTTAAGGCCGCTGGCGTAATATCATCGGCATAGGCAAAACCGGTTTTCTCGCCGCTGATAGCACGCACACCGACACCACGTTCGATATGGAAGCTACCATCTTTAATAATGCCATCTTCGAGCACCCAAGATTCGTGGCGACTGCCTTGGAAATAGAGATCGGAAAAATCGACTTTATGTTGATGTATGGTGTTTAAATAACTTTGTAACCCATCTAGGGCTAAGCCACCCTTTAATAAACTTTGCTCTACTTGTGCTAAAAAAGGCATCGCGGTTCTCTCTGAAAGCTTGGCTAAAATTGGCAACTCACTCATTTTTAAATAACTTAAATTCGCTGTGAGTCTATTTCATCTAAATCTGTTGAAGGCTTAATCTGTTCAAGGTTTAAGGTTCGGTGCAGTAAAGCGATTATGTTGCGCCACGGGCATTTTACTGCGTATGCTGTGCACCTCGGCCACATCGATATCGGCATGCACCCAACCTGTACCGGTTTTCTGCTCGGCAATTACCTCGCCCCAAGGGCCTATCACCATGCTCTGCCCCCAGGTCTCGCGGCTGCCTTCGTTATGAGCGCCCCATTGGGCTGCGGCCAAAATAAAGCATTGGGTTTCAATGGCTCTGGCCTGTAATAACACCTGCCAATGGGCTTCTCCCGTGACCTTAGTAAAAGCCGAAGGCACGGTAATAATCTCGGCTCCCGCAAGGCGCAGCGCCCTAAATAAGTCCGGAAAGCGTAAATCATAACAGATGGTCAAGCCAATTTTGCCAAAAGGGGTGTCGATGACACTGATATGATTGCCGGGGCAGAAGGTTTCACTCTCGCGGTATTGCTTAGTGCCATCGGCGACATCCACATCAAACAGATGCAGTTTATCGTATTGCCCTAAGGTATCACCTTTATCATCAAACAGATAACAGCGGCAGTAGACGCGCCCATCCGCCGCCAGCGCGGGGATGGTTCCCGCCACCATATACACGCAGTAACGGGCGGCTAAGGCACTTAAGGCGGATTTTAACGGGCTAAGATGGCTATCACCCGCATAGGCGAGTTGTTGACTCTCATGGCCACCAAACAGCAAGCTGCATTCTGGCAGCACCACTAAATGCGGGGCATCTTTGTCCCATTGCAGGCGATCACAGGTTAATTCCTCAAGCTGCGATTCGATAAACAACAGATTCGCGCTGACGTCGCGACTGCTCTGACATTGCAACAGGCTGATGCGCATGACTATCTCCTTGAATTGTGTTTATCGACAATACCACCTTGGGGCTCACAGGCTTAGGTTGTTCTGGTTCGGCTTTAGGCGGCTCTGCAGGTTCGACCTTGGGCAGAATCGGCGCTTGCGGCGATGTCTCTTCCTTAACAGCTTTTACAGGTTTCTCTTTAGCTTTATCAGCATCTAGCGCAGGTTGCTCGTTGTTTTTTTCAGGCTCGACGGGCGGCTTAGCGTCTGTCTTGGTCGGGGCGCTATTCTTGAGGGGTGGCGCATCATTCGGCTCTGCACCCTCGGTTGGTGCTGGCAATTCGCCCCCCACCATAGGCAGAATAGACTCGGGGATTTCAATCTCTTTACTCTTACGTTCCAGTTCCTCTACCACAGGCTCAGACATAGTGCCCGTTACTCGGAAACGGATCTCAGAGATCACCTCAATCACAGGCTCGAGCACTTTGGTCAGTGCAAATGCACCAAGCCCCAACGTCCACGCACTGGTACTCAGCAGCACCACGGTCGGCACACTCGACGCCAATTGCGGCACAAAACGAATATCGTAATTTAAGCTTTCGCTGGTGAGATCCGTATAGCCGCGCACCTTCATATTACCTGCAATCGCATCCATTTCAGTGTCCGTAGTTTTCACTACACCATTATCGATTTGCAGATTACCGGTAAAGGAGTTGAAGTACATGCCTTGACCAAATACATCACTGAAATCTAAGGACAATTTACGTACTAATGAATCGAGGCTAAACAGTGAGAAAATCCGTGCGCCCTTATCGCTCACTTGGGATAAATGGCCTTTGCCCAATTCAAATTTAACTTTACCATTCAAGGTTTCAAGGGAAAACGCATAGGGTGCACCTTGCCAAGCTAGCTCGGCATTCACCTTCAATGGAGCTTCATTTACACCGGGATCGATCCCAAGTTGGTGACTCAAATAGCTAAACTGACTAGCATTCAAACTGACGGATAACTCGGTTTGATTTTGACCATTCTGCTGTTGCCAAATCCCATTCCCCTGCAAAGACACCTCTGGAGTGGTTAAAGATAACGTCTGAATGCGGTAACCCGAGGCTTGCGGACTTGCTTGCACCACTAACTGGCCAAATGGCTTATCGAAAAAACGAAAATCCTCTACATTCACCGCAACGGGCGGCAAATTAGTGAGCACCTGCTCCGCCGCAAAATCCGCTTCACCTTCAGGCTTCACATTGGGTGAAAAATAGAACTTACTGGCAGTCACTTTTAAGCCTTGCGTCAACCAATTAGGGTAAAAATCTACCGTTCCTTCAAACTCACTGGCTTTGGCATCGAAGCGCCAACCATTTTCATTGGGTTTGGCGCTGAGTCTCAACTCTGTAAGCCCTTGCCCTAATAAATCAAACTTGCCGATATTTGCATCAATCCCAGCCACTGAAGGGAATAAGTTAGCGTTATTTACCTCTTCCACCAAAATACCAGTGCGAGTCGGTTTGTTATCTGAAGCAACAAAGGCATTAATTACGGGTAACCAATTAGCTAACTTGCCACTGGTTACATCAATCTTAATATGTCCAAGCTCGGTATTGGGCACCTCGGTAGCCTCGAAGAGTCGCCCTAATAGCAGATCAAAATAACTGAATTGCGTACCTTTTTCAGCCTCAAAGCCGCCAATAAACTCAGCTTGTTTATCGAGTTTTACCCTCAGGGTTGAAGTCTGCTGATCACCAGAAAACTCGGCCATTAAAGGCCTAGGCTCGTCAGCAGGTTTTGCGAAAATGCCAGGTAATGTTAAGGTGGCACCGACCAGATCGGAACCTAAATTGGCTTGAATTTGATAGCCTTGCTCATCGAATATCATGCTCAAGTTACCGCCCCAAGCGACTTTACCTTGGTAAAACTTACTTAAGGGATTTTGTAACTCTAAGGGTAAACGACTGAGATCCCAACGACTCTTCATATCCACATTCAGCGCAAAATCTTTACCTTCGGGTTGAGTGGCAAAACTAAACTCCAAGGGCTGCTCAAACAGGCGAGACTTAATCCCTTTGCCTTCGACTATCTCGTTGGCAAATTGCACTGTGCCCGTCACCGCCTTGAGTTGTAAACCTGGCTGCGCAATAAACACCGGCGTGTTATCAAACATAATTTGACCGCGGATATCCTCAGCCTCACCCTCATACAAGGGAATACTAATATCTAAGCTGCCCGTTACCGCGCCCTGCACTTGCACAACCTTTAAGGTTTTGCCCACAGTATCGGCAAGGGGAGAAGCCTGTAGCACTTGAGTCGCAGCACTGCCTTGGGTCGCAAGATCGGCCTGAATTTTTAACAGCGAATGCTCGCCTAACTCGGGAATAAACACGTGGGCACCATCGGCAACCACATTCATCAACTTACCTTGGTTAACCCAGATATCCATGCGGGCATTTTCAAATAACGCATCAAGGGAAAGATCTGTGACCGCAGGCCAATCAGGTTGGAATTGGTATTCGGCATTGTTTAAGGTAAATGCCGCTTGGAACACGCCACTATTATCCTCAAAGGGGAAGCTCGATAACGCCCCCTGCCACAATACTTGCGCATTTTGACTCTGTCCCGCTTTTATCGCGCCATCAAGATACTCGGCCAGTGACTCACCCATGGCTTTGATCGGGAAGTATTTATCTGCATTAGCGGCATTTTTGACTGCAACATTAGCAGCGAGGGACAAACTGGCTGCAGTGCTAAAATCCAGTTTTAGGGCGGCAGAGAGGCCAAGGTCATCGTTTGCAAGCTGAACATGGGGCATAGATAAAGTCGCACGCTTAGTATCAAATGCACCAGTTAATTCAGCGCCTTGGAACACTAAGGGAGCTGAAAATTCATCGCCAAAATCGAGGGTATAAGTTTGCTCGGGGAGCGAAAAAACTAACGTTTCATCCTGCCATTGCAACTTAAGATCTAAGGGCTGGGTATTGGGTATTCCCTCCACTTTCTGCCAGTGTAATTGCTTGACGCTAGTACTTGCTAGCAAAGATTGATCGGCAGCTTGATAGAGGCGAATAGGCCCAATACTGCCCTCGGGCGCGAGATGGAACCATTGCTCAAGTACGGCTAAATCGACATCGGGGAAAAGCGGCAACAATGGAAATAAGGTCGGTAAATCTACACGGCTCACATAGGCATACAAAGCATCATCTTGTTGTTTCGCCGCTAATTTTAGTTCAGGCCAATGCTCACCATTAGTGACAAAATCTAAATCGGCGCTACTGATCTCCCAACCTGTCGCCTTGGGCTCCCAACGGATACTACCGGATTGGATTTCAAACTTTTGTGGCTGTCCTTGCATCGACCACTGCAACCAACTGGGCTCAAACTGCACGAGTCCAGAACGTAAACTTCGATGGGCAAAATCAAACCACGCCTTAAGATTGACTATCCCTTCTAAGGGCAGTTTTTTGCTTGGATCATAGGGATTAGGTTGGCGTGATGCCCATTCGCCCAAATCTAAGGACTGAGCCGCCAGATAAACTTGTCCGGTTAAACTCTCGGGCGCTGTAGCATCGCCGTTAATATCGAGTTGCAGGCTGAGCGATTCCTTAACCAAGGTATTGTTATCGAGGTAAATTTCCCCCGCGCCGCGGTGGCGCTCACCACTATTACGCCAATTGAGGTGACGAATATGAATGGGTCGATATTCATGTTGCAAGCTAAGCAGTTGCACCGAAGCATCCGTCAGCGAGAAACGCTCGAGCTGCTTTAAGAGTAATTTATACAACCAATCGGTTTGCGCCGTTTGATTGGACCTCCCCTGCGCCTTATTACCCGATAATTTATCGATATCGAGGGCAATATGAACACCATCGAAATTGACATCTTCAATGCGTGGACTGGTGGTCAGTAGCGATTGCCAAAAATCCAATTTGATTTGGACATGCTTCACCAACACGGTAACAGGGAGCTTGTCCTGCGTAGGGATCACTAGATTATCAACCGTTACCGCTGGGCCAAAGGCCTGCCACTGGGCGGATAACTCGCCAACTTGGATATCAATTTGATATTCGCTTTTTACATACTCAACTAACTGCTGGCGTACTTCATCGACCTGAGGCAATAATCCACGGATCAAGCTTACCGTCAAGGCAAACAAGACTAAGATCAGTGCCAGTAATTGCCAGCAAAAACGGCTTAGTTTTTTAGCAGTAAAAAGCGTTGCCACTACATCATCACCACGTCGTATTTATGCTGGGAATACATAGGCTCATTTTGCAGGCGAATACGCTTACCTATATAAACTTCAAGCTCGGCGACCAAATGACTTTCATCTCCACTTAAGCTGTTATAGACAGCGGGCGAGCAGTAAAGCAAAAACTCGTCGGCGTCATAGGCCCGATTCAAGCGAATAATTTCGCGGAAGATTTCATAAGAAACAGTTTCTACCGTCTTCATGCTACCCGTGCCCTGACAGGCTGGACACTCACTGCATAGCACATGCTCTAGGCTCTCGCGGGTGCGCTTACGGGTCATTTCAACTAGACCCAACCCAGAGAAACCACTGACATTAGTCTTAACTCTGTCCTTGGCGAGCGCACTATTTAAGCTATTGAGTACCCGCGTTTTATGCTCGTCGCTCAGCATATCGATAAAGTCGATAATGATGATGCCGCCGAGATTTCGCAGCCGCAGTTGCCGTGCAATCGCTTGGGTAGCTTCAAGGTTAGTGTTAAAGATGGTTTCTTCAAGATTACGGTGGCCCACAAAGGCACCAGTGTTGATATCGACCGTAGTCATAGCTTCAGTCTGATCGATAATCAGATAGCCACCAGATTTAAGCTCCACCTTACGTCCCAGCGCACGCTGGATTTCATTTTCGACATCGTACAAATCGAAAATCGGCGCTGGGCCAGAATAGTGCTCAATCTTGTCGGCGATTTCCGGCATAAACTCTTGGGCGAAGGCTTGCAGCTCGGCAAAGGTGCGGCGCGAATCGACTTGAATTCGGTCTAATTCGGTGCCGACAAAGTCGCGCACAATGCGCACCGGCAGGGCGAGATCTTGATAGAGTAATGCTACGCCACGGCGCTGACGCCGCTCGGAGACCTTAGACCATACTCGGCGCAAAAAAGCCGCATCTTGGGCAAGTTCGTCCTCACCTACGCCCTCGGCGGCGGTGCGGATAATAAAGCCGCCGTCTTCATCGACGAATGGCAGAGTGATTTTTTTAAGACGACTGCGCTCTTCTTCCTGCTCAATCCGCTGGGACACCCCAACATGGCTCGAGCCAGGCATAAACACCAAATAACGGGAAGGCAGTGTGATATCTGTGGTTAGGCGCGCACCTTTAGTGCCCAGAGGGTCTTTCACCACTTGCACCATAATATCTTGCCCTTGGCGAACCAGCTCGGCGATATCACGGACCACAAAATGGCCCTTCTCCACATCGGCGACGCATTCAGTGTGCGGCACAATGTCGGAGGCATGTAAAAACGCGGCTTTATCTAAGCCAATATCCACAAAGGCGGCTTGCATGCCAGGCAACACACGGCTGATTTTGCCCTTGTAAATATTGCCCACCAGACCACGCTTCATGCGCCGTTCAATATGAACTTCTTGCAGCACGCCGTGCTCGACTAAGGCAACGCGCGCCTCAGAGGGGGTTACATTAATCAGTAATTCTGAACCCATCTTGCGCTGAATTTTATTCGGATTTAAGCGACTGGTATTCACGACTCACCCCATTAGGGAAATTAAATTAATCTCAGTATGTTCTAAGCCTGAAAACCAATACCGCAGACTAGATAATGCCCGCCTCAGATAAGAGTTGGCGAGTTTCGACTAATGGCAAACCGACAACACAGGAGTAACTACCATCAATTGACTCGACAAAACAGCCACCTAATCCTTGGATCCCATAGCTGCCCGCTTTATCCATGGGCTCTAGTGAGGCAACATAGGCATCGATATCTGCATCAGAAAGCACACAAAAACGCACTAAGGTTTCAACTAAACGCACTGCGGTATGATTGACACTTGCTAAGGCGACGGCAGTCATTACTGTGTGCACCTTGCCAGAAAGCGCACGCAGTACCCGCTTGGCATCGGCCTCATCAACTGGCTTACCTAATATTTCATTTTCAAGCACCACGATAGTATCAGAACCTAATACAGCAGGCTGTGACATACCTGAGCATAATGCAAGCCCAGCCTGGGCCTTTTCAGCCGCAAGGCGCTGAACATAATCCCGTGGTAACTCTCCTGTCTTCGGAGTTTCGTCAATATCTGGTGCTACTTGCGCAAACGTAAAATCAGCCCGTCCGAATCCAATATGAGTCAGTAATTCTTTCCGGCGCGGCGATGTCGAGGCTAAAACTAAATTCACAACTAACGAACCTTATAATGACGTCGAATGCGACGTAAAATCCAAAAAATCCAAGGCCAAAAAACGAGGCCCGATAGTGCAGGCAAAAACAGTTCAGAGTGGAATGTTGCACCATCCATCACAAACTCAACCCAATAAACAATGAGGTGATAGATAGCAATTAACAGCATTATGACCAGCGACTGTTGCCATTTCGGGAAGTTACGTAAACGCTGACAATGTAAAATAGCAATATAAATCACCAACGACATTGCCAAAGAGCGAACACCTAAAGTCGCGCCCAAGAGAATATCAAGGGCTAAGCCCATAACCCAAGCCGTCAGAATGTTATATCTGTGGGGCAACGCAATGGACCAATAGATCAAAATCATCAGTAACCAATCAGGACGCCAGGCCTCAACAATTACTGGCAGTGGCATAATTTGGCTTAAGAGCCCAACAAATAGGGTTAGCCAAACCGCGATGCGTCCATTAGCAGCTTGTAAACTCATTAGTGCACCTCTGCTGGCGGTTGGGTAGTAGCAGCGTTAGATGCCCCATTAGCGTTACTGGATGCTGCATTGGGATTACTGGGTACCACATTGACATTTGTGCCCTGAGTACCGCCTTGAGTCGTTGGCGTTCCATTACTGGTATCAGGCTTAACGTCTTGTGCAGGATGATCTGCGGCCGGTACTGGCACTTGATTAGGCAGTGTCACACCCGAATCTGGCGATGGCCAAATTAACAGGAGATAACGAATACGGTCGAGTGCCGCCAGTGGCTGAGCCGTGACTCGCGCATAACTTTGGCCATCTTCGGTAAAGACTTCCACTACCCGCGCAACCGGATACCCTTCAGGGAAGCGGTTACCTAAGCCAGAAGTGACCAGTAGGTCGCCCACACGAATATCGGTACTCTTGGCAACATGGCGTAACTCAATTTCATCAAGTTCCCCCGTCCCGTTGGCGACAAGGCGCACATCATTACGGGTAATCCGAACGGGTAAGCCATGGGACACATCAGACAGTAGTAACACTCGGCTAGTCATCTCACTGACCTGCACAACTTGCCCCACCACACCTTGCGCATCCACAACAGGCTGACCAACAAAGACGCCACTGCGGGAACCTCGGTTTAAAACCACATAATGATGGGAAGGATCGCTGGCAACCTCCATGACCTCTGCAACCATCTTGAGAGAATCCTGATAGGCAGGCGAACCTAGCAAGGCGCGTAAACGTTCGTTTTCCTGACGTAAATGCTCGAAACGCTGTAAGCGTTCACTCATTAATAATTGTTGCCTTAACAGCTCTTTATTTTGCAATGCCAACATATTGCGGGTCGCAAAACTCTCAGAAGACCAATCGAGGATCGCACTGGGGACACTCGCGAGGTATTGAATAGGGCTTAAAGCGGATGAAAGGGATTCACGGGCAGGCTCAAGGCGGTGATTTGCCGCAAGCAAAATCACCGACAGAATAATTGCCAGTGTTAAACGGAACTGGTTCGAAATACCACGAACAAAAATTGGCTTCATAGGAAAGCTAAGGCGGTGATTAGCCGCCCTATACCGAAGTTAGATTAGGTTTCTTCGGAGAACAGATCGCCGCCGTGCATATCAATCATTTCAAGGGCTTTACCACCACCGCGCGCTACGCAGGTCAATGGATCATCTGCCACCATGACTGGAATTCCCGTTTCTTGCATCAATAAACGGTCTAAATCACGCAATAAGGCGCCACCACCGGTTAACACCATGCCGCGCTCAGAGATATCAGAAGCTAATTCTGGTGGTGATTGCTCTAGTGCCACCATAACCGCACTCACAATGCCCGATAATGGTTCTTGCAACGCTTCTAAAATTTCGTTGCTGTTGAGCGTAAAGCTACGAGGTACACCTTCGGCCAAATTACGACCACGGACTTCAATCTCTAATACTTCATCACCTGGATAAGCAGTACCGATAGTGTGTTTGATACGCTCAGCGGTCGCTTCACCAATCAAACTACCGTAATTACGGCGAACATAATTGATGATGGCATCATCAAACTTGTCACCGCCAATACGCACAGAAGAAGAATATACCACACCATTCAAGGAGATAATGGCAACTTCAGTGGTACCACCACCGATATCAACAACCATTGAACCTGTGGCTTCAGACACAGGTAAACCAGCACCGATAGCCGCGGCCATTGGTTCTTCAATCAAATACACTTCACGGGCACCCGCGCCCATGGCTGACTCGCGGATCGCACGGCGTTCAACTTGCGTTGCGCCAACGGGAACACAGACTAAAACACGTGGGCTTGGGCGAAAAAAGCTGTTGTTATGCACTTGCTTAATAAAGTGCTGCAACATTTTCTCTGTCACATAAAAGTCTGCAATCACACCGTCTTTCATTGGACGGATTGCTTGAATATTGCCAGGAGTACGGCCTAACATCTGTTTAGCTTCTGTACCTACAGCCGCTACAGATTTCTGACCAGAGCTGTTACGCTCGCCACGTATAGCAACAACTGAAGGCTCATTGAGGACGATGCCTTCATCACGAACATAAATTAAGGTGTTAGCTGTACCCAAATCGATCGATAGATCATTAGAAAAAATGCCACGCAGCTTCTTGAACATGTAACTAGCCTGTATTCTGTGGAGTCAGAAGAAAAGAAAAATCAGCTAACTTTATCAATGCCACCCTGATTCCACAAGACCGTTGAGGTTAACAATCGCTAATGGAGTGATTTTTTTTCAAATAGACCACTCAAAAACACTATTTAATCGATAAACGCGCCTTATTGAACAAAAATCAAACAACCCAAAACCCCATTTAATACAAGCTGGCAACATGCGTAAAACCTGTATCTTGCATTTTAGCCTTAGCATGATGCTTTGAGTTCATGCAACAAAACGCATCGCATAACGATAAATCACTACGGACTAATTCCAATTCAGCAAAATCGATCTACCCCACTAATTAACTTCTCGCCAGTAGATGATTCTGTCATGACCACGGTAACGCCCAAAAAATGCACTCGCACGGGGATCGGATAAGCTGGTTGGAGACACCCCATTCCAGTTCCAATACCATTCTAACCAAGTCGGTACCTCTAAAGGTGCGGTCACTTGACCGCGATATAAGTTGCCACTAGAGGTGAGGGCTCGCCACAGCAAATCAAATTGCCCCACTTGAAATGCTGAAGTAGCGCCAGTGCGAGTAATACTCTGCCCCGTGGCTAAATCCGGGTCAAAGTTATAACCCAGCCCTGTATTATCCACCTGCGAACCTAGGCCATAGGTGGCAATCGTGCAGCTATCATTCCCATTTATAACCCAACTAGTGCCATTCCAATACTCAGCTCTTGTCGGCATTTTAAGGATTTCAGTCTCTGGGCCATAGGTGTTATCCATCACCACTCGGCCGTGGCGTAGGGTTTGAGTGGTGATTTTCTTAGCATTACAGTTAGTGCAATTACCCGTGGTTGCCGCATCCATATCGGGCGAGGCCACATAGCTGTAAAGTCCATTTGGCCGAGGATCGTTATCCATCAACTGCACGCCAATATCGAGCAGCTCGAAGGGACCGTCTTGATAAAGATTCGTCGTCACATTTGGGGTTACTCGGTTTAAATAAGCGCGATAAGTACCATCGACCATCGCCACACCCTGACTCCAACTATCAATCTTTACAGGCAAGGCACTTAAGCGACTCTGTAAATCGACACCATTGTTATTGTTTTCTCCGACCAATTTCGCGGTTGCGAGGGAGAATGGTGGGAAATAGTTTTGTGTCACCGCGCCGCCGATATTCAAGGCTTTGATGCTCATTGACATGGGAAAAGGTTGATCCATATAACTAAAACTGCCACAGGCAGGTAAGACAGAAACGTCTCCCACTAAAAATCTATCGGGCACAAAGCGACCAATATTGGCTGAATAGCCAATCGGAATATTCAAACTACTGGCTGAGCCAAGATAATTAGGACTCGCCTGCGCCGTAATTTGAAATACGCCAACTTCGCTAATACTTTGATTACTGATGGTGTTGAGATTATTAGTTTGCGCGGTATGGCTATAGGAAGTGACGCCTAACACCCCATCATGGCCACCACTGGCGATACTTGGTGCCACAACTTTACTGATAAGCTTCATGGCTTGGTCGCTAAAGTTAGGAGTTGATAAGTTGCCCGAACAAAAATCCGTATCGCCATCTTTTTCCCAAGCCATAGCTTGTATTGTCATACCGAAATTCTGCCCCGCTTTACGGTAAGCATTACAGCTCATATCCGCACTTGGACAGCTAGCACTGGCATCCACGGCTTTGACACATAATCCTGCCGGCACACTGACAAACTGATCGGAGCCTGTCATGACTAGACCTTGTTCATTACCACTACCAATATATTGCGCATCGAGCTGTAATTTACCCGCATCGGGATAATTCACCGCAATATTTGCTTGTCCGTTCGTATCAAATAACAGACTCAGCGCCGTTGGCGAGGCGCTCGAGCTACTAATTGCCGTATTGTTGATCGTGACGGCTTTCGGCGAGATAGGCGCACTTGGGGTCTGATAACTGCTCCAGAAATTCAGCGTCTTAGTCTGACTTTGGAAGCTTGGAACACACTGCTGAGTCACATCAGATTTTTTCACAGCCTTAACTACTACCTGCTCGGGGCGATTCGCACGCTTATCAGGCACATCGAAGACAAAACCACTGTCGGCAAAGGTGAGTGAACAGTTGTTTTCACTCAGGCCACCATTTCCGATACGGCAAAGGGTTTTACTTAAAGGTTTGGTTGTCGGGCTCGAACCTTTTACACCTAAAGTCACAATGCCAGCAGTATTGCGCCGTAATTGTAATTGCGTAGTACCCCCACTAAAGCTCACCTGATTACCACCAATCCATACGCCTTCGGAGGCGAATTCAGGTAGCAAGGTCGCCGTCAAAGGGTCAGTAAAAAGCTGGCTACAACTGGCGTTTGCACAGGCTCGAATTGTCACAGTTTCGGGATTACAGGTTAACCCCTGACCCGTATGGTCAAACTCAAAATGATCGATTTGCGCGCCAATAGGATTAGATTTCAACGCACAAATCTGAACGTTATCAATTTCATGGTTGTTATTCGAGCCACCGGTTGACCCTGTAAGCGAGAGTAAGAAATCACTCGGTGTTGCCGCTTGTCCCGTTTGCGCGATGGCATTAAAAGCGGGAATTAAGGTGACAAATCCCGAACCCGTATTACGTTCAATCTTCACCATCGACTGACCGGATACCTGCGAGTCGATAGTGATTTTATATCTATGTGCTGGTGACACATTGTTGCCATCGACCGTGGGAGATAAACAGTTACCACTGGTATTGGTCGTGCCATTATTACAAGTCCCACGCAAATAACGGTAACCGGATGTGCCTGAACCAGAACCGCGAACAGCAACTGACTGACGCCGTTGTCCCGAAAGATTTATGCTCCCGCCTTCACCGGAAAAGTTGCCAAACTCATCGATCCCAATACCTAGCCAGCCCCCCGCAAATCCGCTAATACCGGGCTTGAATCCATAACCTAAGGGACCACCAAAGGCACCAGGCTGGGGAGTGATCGCGGCATCAGATAACACTAACGCAATACCGTCGGCACCATTGCCACCATAGGCATAATGATCAAACTGGATCTCCACTAAGTTTGCCGCGGCAGGGAATAATCGTTGATAGGTCGATGCGGTGGATTGATTAGATGAAGCTTCAGTTAAGCGTAAACGGCCACTACGAATCGATGGCGTAAAAGTGCCGCTACTGCGGGAAACGACCCAGTCACTGCTTAATGCACTTTGGGAAAAAGTATCATTAAAGCATTGTAAGACAGGTGCACCGGCATCATAAATCACCTTACTATTGCTGCCTAGGGTGACGTTTTTAGCACTGAGTCTACCTACCAATACCGCACTATTGAGTAACGTCGCATTATCGGCGACATAGTAGCTACCTTGAATCTGAGCGTTACTTTGTACTTCTAGCCTATTGCCTACGTATACATCAACAGAGGTGGGCGCATTAAAAACTGATGAGAGAGCAATGGTAAAATTACCTTTAATATACAGTTTGGTATCGCCTGTACCCACTATATTTAACGTACCTGAATTCAGGTTAAGATCGCCATCAATAATATAAGTTTTACCAGCCTTTAAGGTCATGGTCGCTGCATTATAAAACGTCAGATCTTTTATAACATATGTTGAATAAGCATCAGATACGGTGACATTACCGCCTGTATTAATCGTTAATGTACCTATATCCCAACGACTACTATTAAATCGTTGACCATAACCCGCTGTCGTTCCAAGCTCTACAGAAGGCGTTGTCCAATTGGCTACAGTATTGGTTGCAGAGGTAGAGCTACTGACAAAAGTGGGTGCTGCCCTTGCCAAACTGGGAGTCCCCGAAATCTGACACCTCCCTATACCACAAGCATTCGCATTCATTTCATGGTAATTTTTTACCGTTTTAAAGCAAACATCTAAAACATTATAATTTTCAATGAGCGCACCGCTTTGCATATAGAGTTCGCCGGTACTACTAAAACTCTGTATTGGCCCAGGAAATACACTATTGCAATCAATTGCAGCATAAGTTGGCGATGAGGTAAGAATAAAAAATATAAGCAGTAAATTAGACGATAAGCCACGCATATAATGAGTTTGAAAACGTAGTGCCAAGTTTAATATCATCAAAAGTCTAACCACGGGCTTCTACCTCTACTTGACGGCTCACACGAGTATCACCACTCTCACACACCGCTTTACTATTGATCCGATATTGAGTGACAGCGCCAACTGCATAGGATGTGCAGCTTAAACTGACGCTACAGGCATGAAAGCCCACCACATCGGGCGGCGTCCAAGAGTTTGCAACACTGGTACAAGTCGCCGTAGCGTTGGCAGGCGCATTCAATGGGAATAATTGCGCTAATGCGGCATCGGCACCGCTATTCGCCGCGGCTAAAGCCCGGGTTCCCCACACCTCTTGAGTTAATCCGCTATCGGCATCTTCGACTATGTTGATTAAGGCGGCGGCCAATAGAAACATCACGGTAATAACAAAAATACCGATGACTAAGGCGCTACCTGCTTGGCGCCGAACCGAAGACTGACAATACTCTGAGCGCGATAGGCTAACTAAGTTAGGGGACATTGATCACCTGCACTTGATGTCGATATTGAAATGTCTCGCCGTTGACATTAAACCGTGGTTGTAGGTGCACCATCGCATTATTAACTAGGCTCGACGGCGTTAAAATCAACGGTAAATCGGCGTTATTACTCAACACATTAGCCACGCTCTGTGCCATTAGCACGCCCGAACTCATATCCGAAGGTGTTGGCTGGCTGGCATTCAACCCATAGCCAGTATAACGCGTTAAGGTTAACTCATTGCCCGATGAGGCTTTCTCAAAGCAATAACTCACAGGTGCTGAAGCAAAATAGATCCGCTGCCGCGGAGAGGCTTCGGCAAACCTCGTATTGGCCGTAAAGGTTAAGGTCACTTGGTTTGCGGCGCTGCTAACGGTGTTAATCTGTGCGCGTTTTTGTCTCGCGCTGTTATACACATCACTATCGGTTAAAGGATAAATCCACACATATTGGTTCGCTGCAATCTTACTGGTCAGATTATCTAAAATCACAGTGCCCGTTAGCGCTGCTGTACTCGGCGCAATCGGCATTGCTAAATAGGTGGTACTCGTCTCAATAGGGACAAATTCAACACACTGATAGGTTAAGCCATTACCATTGAGTCGCACACTATTAGGCACTGCGCTACGCAGCTCGCGGGTCATACGCTCAATGGCAAAGCGGCTTTGGCTTAGCACTTGATCGACCGAACTCGACTCCACAAAAATCCGCGTGCCGAAAATAATAAAGCTACTCACCCCGACCACTAGAATGCCTAAGATCAGGATCACAGTGACCATTTCAACTAAGGTAAAACCCTTTGCGCATAAATGCTTACGCTTCATTGATAAAGAGCGCATTAGTAATTGCTCCTTACCAAATTGTAAGTGATCACTTCGTTATCTGGCGTGGTGACATTAATGGTCACTAACTTGGTATTAGACGCTGGCCCAAAGGCGACAGTGACACTTAGTTGATAGTTGGGATAGGCCTCTGCATAAGTTTGGCTGGAATTGAGCATTGTGGCGTGTTGGGTTAAGCCGTGATAGTCATCCACATCGTTAAAATCGTTGCGTCCCTCTCCCGCCTCTGGCCCTAAGACGGCCGAGCAACTACTGCCTAATGGACTCCCGCAAGCCGGCACTCCGCCATTGGCATTGGTGTTTTGATCATAACGTTTGCCCCAAATCTCATTCATTACAGAATGGGCAAGCTCGGCACTTTTTACTCGGTGTAAAGTTTTGGCGGCGCGATCCGCCTGCGGAAATAACATGCTACTGAGCATCACAATAGCGATGGCAATGACTAACATGCCGACCACTAATTCGATTAAAGTAAACCCTTGTTGTGGTTTAGCTTTTGAGGATGCTTTTATTGATGTACTTATCGAAAACAGCCGAGGGTTAATTCGCATAAATATAGCCCTCGCTGGAGATATTAATCGCCACAGTGTCATTGGCAATCACATTGATACATGGCCCATTACACGCAAGCGACGCTCGACCATTGATATCAAAATCAAGATAAAAGCTCTTGGCATTGTTACTGATAAGAGCTAACTGCGCGCCACCTTGAAAAGCTTGGCTGGATAAAGGGTTAGGAGATAAAGGCGTGCCCGTACAACCAGTGCTATCGCGACTGGCAAACTGACTCACTTGATAGCCTGTCGCTGAAACGACTACGCGGTAACATCTATCGGTATTATTTAAGGCTTTTTGCTGAACCTGGCGCAGCTCGGCCATAAACTCATTACGCAAGCTAAAGGCACTGTAGGATGACTGGCTAAATAAGCGCGGCAATACCGTCACCGACAAAATCCCAATCAGGATAATAGTGGTCACAAGTTCGACTAAGGTAAACCCAAACTGTCTGCCGGTGGAAAATCTACGCATTGTCCGCTTTGCCGTGATGCTAGGTTCTAGGTTCTAGGTTCTAGGTTCTAGGTTCTAGGTTCTAGGTTCTAGGTTCTAGGTTCTAGGTTCTAGGTTCTAGGTTCAGTTTCTGCCAACTTGATTCGTAAGGCAAATATTTCACCTAAACAAAAGAAATAATTAACAAATTCATTTTATTACAGCCAACACTCCGATAGATAGCTGACCTAAAAAAAAGGCCTGCTAGGCAGGCCTTCTTCAGTAATTCAAATTAACAACCGCTATCTGTAATTACATACTTAGGCAGTTCACCTGGGGTGGCTGGATTTGCTGAAGTATTAGCCGCTTTTGCTTCTGTATAAGTTAAAAAACAATTTGCAGGTGCGCCATGTTGATAAATCTTAGCAGTACCCGGTGTACCAGCTGTTGGATCTATAATCCAATCTGCAGTAACAGGCTGAGGATCAGCTTTAGCGTCAAAAGTAATATCCATACCAGCTTCTAATGAAGCTTTTGTTGCCAGCATATAACCATCAAGAATTGCGATTGTTCCAGTGTCTCCCAACGAAAAGGTTGGTTGTGATCCCTTTTCTTTACCAGCTAATGCCGCTTTAGAAAACACTAAACTATTTGCACCTTGAATTGCACCTTTTAGACCTTGTAATGCAGACGCACGCGCATCACCTTGCAGATTAATAAACTTAGGTGCTGCTGTGACAGCAAGAATACCTAAGATAATGATCACTACGACTAATTCGATTAAGGTAAAACCTTGTTGTCTTTTCATATAAAACTACCCTTTTTTGAGAACCAATTAACTAAAACTAATTAAAAGATAAACCAATTAAAACATTAAATTAAGGCGTAAATGGTGTTTGAGTGAAACTTAATACTTTGCCTGTACCTGGATTATAAACCACGCCTTTAGCGCCTGTGGTTGATAAATCTGGTGCTGGAGTTGGCACACCTGTATTTTGGTTTAACACCAGAGAGGCCACTTGGTGATAAACACATAAATCCAAACCGCTCACTGCTGTACCCGCAATTGAATTAGTACTGCCACCCGCACCATCGATAACGCGTACGGTATAACGTTGATTTCGCGCATCTTGCGAATAGAGCACATTACGCGGCGCACTTTGCAATACCGTATTGAATACCTGTTGACAGCTTGCATCCGTCATCGCCGTTGCATCGGTACCAGAGGTACCCGTTGGATAGCCAAAACGTGGGTCGAGTGAAACAGAAGTACCATCTAAGATCACACTGCTATTTTGGCGACCATCGACTTCCCATTGTGAACGCACAAAACTCACTGCTGTAGATAAACCACCCGCCACACCGTCCACACTGGCATCTTCAGCATCATCGGTGACGTTTAAAAAACGTGGGATTGCCGTTGCCGCTAACAGACCCAAAATGACGATCACTATGACCAGTTCAATCAATGAAAAACCATTTTGTTTAGTCTTCATTAGTTTCCCCCTACTTGATGAAAGTCCATTCTAACAGCTAAATCAGTTTATAAAAGCCCGTTACTTAACAATATTTTAGGAGTTCGTCAAAAAAATGACCCTGCCAGAGTTTAGTTGATAGCCAATACTATCCCCATTTTGTGAGCGATAACGGCAGCTATTATCCTTGAGAAAATAGCTACCAATGAGGGAGTTATCCGCCGCCTCCTGCCCCATGAGTTGCCACCATAAGGCTTGGCAACCTTGGTCACTAAGTTCGGTCGGTTGCGGCCATCCCTGCGCGCTCATGATCACCAGCGTTTGCTGCTCATTATGAGTGTTTTGCTCATTAAACACTTCCCAATCTAGTCGCATTTGTTGTGGTTTGCCAAGGGATAGCCACTGGGAGCGCACCATAGCCAACACATTTAAGAAGCGACTATGTTCGACCTCCACACTTCGGGCGGCAAGTTGTGGCATAGCGGTAAAATATTTAACCCCAATCACCGCGAGAATAATCAGCACCAAGGTCAAGCTAACGAGCCGCCCATAAACCCGTAACAGATTGCTTTCAGCCTTCTGTTGGCTCTGCATCTATTTGACCCTAATTGAGTTAAACTCTCGACTTGGCATTACTTCCCGCCTTTAACCACATTGAGCATATCCCACATCGGCAGGTAAATACCTAGCGCCAGTACCAACACAATAACGGCCACAATACCGATTAAAATCGGCTCTAACTTAGCGGTAAGATTTTTAAGGTCATAGTCAACCTCACCTTCGTAAAAATCGGCGGCATCATTTAACAGTTGGTCAATTTGGCCGGTTTCTTCACCGACGGCGACCATTTGCAGTACCAGTGGCGTAAACAATTTGCTTTGATTCGATACCCTCAGCATAGATTCGCCTGACTCTATACCACGGCGCATCCCGACAATTTTGTCGTGCATATACGCATTATCTACCGCATCGGCGACCAGGCTAAGCGCCTGCGTCATCGGCACGCCCGCACTTAACATCATCGAAAAACTGCGGCAATAACGGGAAAGAGTCGAGCGCTCTATAATCGAACCCACGGCGGGAATATGTAATTTCCACTGATCCCATTGTTTTTCACCTTTTTCCGTATGGTGCCAATAACGGATCCCAATAATAGTTCCGAGTAGTAGCAGTAACATCAAAGGCCAGTAGTGAACAAATAAGTTAGATGTGCCAATCAACACCTTAGTCGCCCAAGGTAAGTCGGCACCGAAACGGGCAAACATTTCGGCAAATTTTGGGATCACCATGATATTTAAAATCACCATGGCCAACGCAATGGCAATCAATACAAATATCGGATAACGCATCGCGGCCTTAATCCGGCGGCGGGTTTCCTGCTCACGCTCGATATAGCCCGAGAGCTGAATAAAAGCATCCTCTAACTTACCAGTGTTTTCACCCACATGAACCATAGAAACAAACAGAGAATCAAACACATCTGGATGTTGATTCATCGCAGACGACAGCGGGCGCCCAGCAGTTAACTGCTCTGAAATATCATTCAGTGCATCCTTCATCCGTTGGGAGTGGGCAGTTTCGGATAATCCCGCAATGGCTCGCAGAATTGGGATCCCCGAGCGCGTTAGCGAATACATTTGCCGGGTAAAAATTTGCAGTTCATCTAAGCCGACTTTACTACCAAAGAGCTGTATCAGTGAAAATGACTTCGTCACCTTTGCCGCTTTGACTTCCAAGGGAATAATGCCGCGCGCTAACAGCATATCGGCAGCAGCACTTTCGGAGGCAGCATCGAGCTGACCCGTTACGGCCTGACCTTGTCCACTGCGTCCACGGTATTGATAAACCGGCATAATTACGCCTCAACGCCTTGCTGACTGATAATATCCTGCGAGAGTGGCACCTGCGACTCACTCACATCTTCAACTAGCTTAGCCACCTCTTCAATGGTCGTCATGCCCTCGCTCAAATATTGCAGTGCTGACTCGGCGAGTGGAGTAAAATTTGGGCTTTGCAGGGCTGCACGGGCAAAATCCTGTGGATTACCGGTACGCATCGCATCGATCATCTTTTCATCCAACTCTAGGATCTCAAAAATACCGATACGGCCGCGATAACCACTGCCATTGCAGCTTTGGCAGCCCGTGCCAATGCGGAACTTGGCCGATGAAAAGTCCTGACGACTCACACTATTCAGCCAGGCTTTTTCCTGCGCCGTAGGCTGATATTCCACCCCGCAGTTATGGCACACGCGGCGCACTAAACGCTGGGCAATAATCACCCTTAACGCACTCGCCACTAAGTAACTGGCGGCGCCCATATCGAGTAAACGCAGCGCGCTGGTTACCGCATCGTTAGTGTGCAATGTGGATAACACAAAGTGACCCGTAAGTGCGCCCCTTAGGCCAATCTCAACAGTTTCTTGGTCACGCATCTCACCGACCATGATAATGTCTGGGTCTTGACGCAAAGTAGTGCGCAGCACGTTCGAAAAATCGAGTCCAATCTTATGGTTAACTTGAACTTGGTTGATCCTTGGCAATTGGTATTCGACCGGATCTTCTACCGTGATAATTTTACGATCCGCAGTATTGAGCTCACTTAAGATACCATACAAGGTGGTGGTTTTACCGCTACCCGTAGGCCCTGTCACCAGCAACATGCCGTGGGGGCGTTTAATCTGTTTACGAATACGCGCCAAAATATGTGGCGGCATCCCCGTCTCATTTAAGGTCAACAGCCCAGCGGATTGATCGAGTAGACGCATTACCACAGATTCGCCGTGGTAAATCGGCATGGTCGACATCCGCACGTCAATCTTGTGACCTTTAATTTCCATATGGAAACGCCCATCCTGCGGCAGACGTTTTTCAGAAATATCCAGCCCAGCCATAAGCTTAAGCCGCAGTACTAAGGCCGCTGCGATATTGACTTCATTTAGAATGGTTTCGTGTAACTGGCCATCGATACGTTGGCGGATCCGCAGGGCTTTTTCGCCGGGCTCAATATGAATATCCGAAGCGCGCATTTGCACCGCATCTTCAAAAATCGACTGCAGCAGCTTAACCACTGTGGTTTCATTATCGCTATCGCCCGAGGTTAAGCTGGCCAGATCAAACATTTGATCGGCGGCATATTCCTCTTCAAGCTTACCAGCGATTTGCGCGATTTGGTCGGTGCGGCGATACAGATTATCGAAGGCTTGCAGTAATTGCTGCTCGGGTGCGACTGCGACACTGAGCTTTTTCGGCGCAATTAAGCTTTCTAAATGGTCGAGCGCCTGCAAATCCGCCGGATCGCTCATGGCCACTAATACCGTATCACCCCGATCTTCAACCGCAAGGGCACGAAAACGCCTTGCTTGCACCTCAGGGATCAGATTCACCACCTCGGTGGGAATTGGGCGTTTGCTGATATCCAGCAGCGGTAGATTTAACTGCTGCGACAAAAATTGCAGCAGTTGAGTTTCGGTAATAGAGCGCAGCTCAATCAGGGTTCGGCCAAGTTTATGGCCCGTCTTTCGCTGCTCGCCCAAGGCTTGCTGCAACTGCTCTTCGGTAATAATGGATTCTTGAACTAACAGATCGCCCAAACGCATCTTTAATCTGGGTTTCATTGGCTATCTCCTAGTTGTTGTAAACGTTGTTCAATAAAAGCCGTGGCCTGAGTTGATAAACCGGAATAGCTTAATGCTGTACGATAGGCTTGACTGGCTTGGGTAAATTGCTTTTGAGAGTCAAGAGCATAGGCTAATCCCATCCACCATTTACCCTGCTGCGGCTCCTGCTGCAATAACTTACGGTAAGCCTGTTCAACTAACGGATATTGCCCCTGTTTTTGGGCTAAATCCGTCTGCGCTAACCACTTTTGCCGAGCTAAAGGATGACTATCAGGGATTTGCGCAAGGCTGGCAAGTGCTGCGTCAGTATCACCCATCGCATGTTGCACCCTTGCCAATAGCAAAGCAAATTCAAACTCTTGCGGATAAAGTAATCGTCCCTGCGCTAACACTTCGGCCGCTTGGGGCTGCTCACCTTGACCATAGTGCAACGCTGCCAGTTGTTTGCGCGACTCGTGTAAGCTCGGGTCAAGCTTGAGCGCTTTAGCGTAGTAATCCATCGCCTTAACCAACTGACCTTGCTTTTCGGCATCGCTCGCCAATACCAGTTGTTTTTGTGCTAACTGGCTTGGAGAAAGCTTTACTTCCGTCACCGCCATTTGCCCTGTTGGCTGAGCCGCAGCAGACTCGACTGACTCACTCGCCCTGGCCTCTGTTTGGGTTATTTTTACTTCACTCTGATTTACGTTAACTTCCGCTTGATTTGCTTTAACCGCAACCTGTTGTGGCTCAGTTTGTGCCTGCACCGACTCTTGGGGTAATGCCGCCTTGTTAGCCGTATCGGTTGAGGAGTTTACCGCAACTGATTCGATTGTCGGTTCACTCGTTGGCTCAACGGGCGCCGCATTAACACGGGGAGATAGAGCCATACTTGGGGCAAATTCTACTGACGCAGACATATCCTTTGCTGGAGTATCTGTCGACGACGGACTCACTTGCACCATCTCCGCAGTTGGCTCTGTTGGTATAGTCGTTTCTGCTCCCGTTTCTGCTCCCATAGAACTCGTATCTGTCTGTGGGTTGGTGTTATCCGACTGAGTTTGCGCACTCATCACAGTGTTAACACTGTTATCAGTGGCGTTCCTTGAGTCGTACATGGCCTGAAAGGCATAAACTGAGACACCACCTACAAACAGTGACACTAAGCTGATGACTAACCATTTACGAGATGGATTGGGGCGCCCCAGAAACTGGGCCTGATGCACAGCCACATTGCTGAGAGAATGCCCCTGCTGGCGTTTATCGAGATCCTGCAGCATCTTGTTGATCACGCTCATGCGGAGCCTCCCCACAACTGTTGCAGGTTAACGCCAGATGCCAGCAATGCCCCAATGGCCGCTGCACATACTATCAGCGCGATCGCCATATAGGTCGGCCAGTTTTGCGAACCGCGACTAGCATCTTCGGTATCCTGTATCGCGCCCTTAATGTGGGCGATGCGCACCTGAGTTGCCCCTTCGCCAAAACTGAGCATCAGGGCTTTATGGGCTAAAATATTGATCAATCTCGGAATGCCTCGTGATGCCTCGGCGATTTTACGCGTCAGTTTAGGGCTAAATAATGCTTGCCCCGCATAGCCTGCCACCGCTAAGCGGTAACGAATGTAGGCATCGGTTTCATCCCAAGTTAACGGCCGCAGACTGTAACTAAAGGTGATGCGCTGCCGCAGTTGTCTAAAGGCTTGGCGCTTTAATCGCTCATCCAACTCGGGCTGACCAAAGAGCACCACTTGCAACAGCTTACGGCTTTCGGTTTCAAGATTGGTAAACAGCCGCAACGCTTCGAGGCTCTCATCGGGCAAGGCCTGCGCTTCGTCCAGCACTAATACGATGGCGTGACCATGGGCGCTCAGGGCGAGTAATTGTTGCTGAATAAGTCCAGTGAGTTGCTGCTGATCGATTTCGCTGGTGTATTTTAATCCAAGTTCATTGGCCACCGCCCAGCGCAGCTCGGCGGGGGTGAGATAAGGATTGGGTAGATACGCACAATGAAAGCCCTGCGGCAGCTCATTAATCAACTTACGGCAGATTAAGGTTTTGCCCGTGCCCACTTCGCCAGTGACTTTGATAAAACCCTCCCCGGTTTGTAGGGCGGTCTGCAATACTTGCAGCGCCTCTACGTGCGGGGATAACCCGAAAAAAAATCCGGTATTAGGGGTTAACGAAAATGGCGTTTGGCTAAGTCCAAAGTGCTTCAAATACATGAAAGCTTACTTATTTTCTGGATACCAACGGTCGAGTAAGGTCTTAGAACGCTCTAACTCGTTTTTCCACGTATCCCCGCCCACCACGGTCGGCTTTAACATAATAATCAGCTCGGTTTTCTTCTTCTGCTTACTGCGGTTTTTAAACAGTTCACCCACCCAAGGGATATCACCAAGCAAAGGTACTTGCGATACCACTTCTGAGTTTTCACTCTTCATCAAACCACCAATGACGACAACATCGCCAGAAGCCGCACGGATCACAGTATCAGATTCGCGAATTTCACTTTGCGCCAAGGGTAATTTTAAAGGTTGGTCATTGATTACAATGCCTTTTTCCTGTTCTTTGACATCGATCACCGATGGATGAACATGCAGTAATACGTTGCCGTCTTTATCGATTTGCGGAGTTACATCCAGCGCAATCCCCGAGAAAAAAGGAGTTAATTGAACTTGAGGTGTCGTAATAGGCGTAGTGCCAGCCACAGTAGTTGATGAAACATCGGTAACAAAATACTCATCGGTACCGACTTTAATTACCGCTTTTTGGTTATTCGATGCCGTCACCCTTGGGCTGGATAATACATCCACATCACCTTGGGTATCGAGCAGGTTAATCATCCCCGCAAAATCCGCACCCTTGAAACTAATCGTCGTTACGCCACCCAGCGTTGAGCTAATTTGATCACTCAAACCTGGACCAGCAGACGTACCTACGCCTACCTGAGTATTTCCCCCTGCTAACGCTGAACCAAGCGCTTGCCATTGAATCCCCTGCTGATAACCATCAGACAGAGTCACCTCGAGGATCTTTGCCTCAAGGATCACTTGGCGTTGTAAATGTGTCTCTGCCGAACTTAAAAATGCACGCACTTGACGTAATTCATTCGGATAGGCACGAATCGTCACTAATCCCGCCTGTGGAGTGACGACCACTTGGCGACCGCCGCCCGTGTCACCCACAATGGCGGTTAAGGTTTCTTTTAACTCGCCCCAAAAATCGGTCTTAGTGTGCGAACGGATAAAGGTGCCATTGCTGCTATCGCTGCTGTTATTGTTGGCATTATTACCGTTACTCGAATTGTTATTGCCACTAACGTTACCGTTATTCGAGTTATTATTGCCGTTATTGTTATTCGAGTTGCTGTTATCGGAAATTCGGCCCGAACTCACCGAGGTTAACGACAGGCCATCGCGTACCATGTATAAGTAATTGACCGGAAAAGTCTCAGTACGCATCCCCGCAGGGAATACTCGCAAAATACGTCCTTCACGGCTGACCTCATAGCCATAAATATCTTCAACCACTTGAATGGCTTCGCTCAATGTCACGCCTTTTAGCGACAATGAAATCGTGCCCTGCACATCGGGATGCACCGCCACACTAAAGGGGGTTCCCTGAACGAGGCTCGGAAAAAACACCCTCGCATCGACATCATGGGCAGAAACATCGATACGACGTTCGGTTTCCATGGGCGCTGCTAAACTGCCCATTAAGGTATTAGTATTTAGTTCACGCTGCACCGCGTCTGGCATAACGGCTGGCGGAGGTGGCGTTGACAGCTTCGCGGCCTGCATCGACGCAGAAAGAGCCTCTTTTGATGCCATAGGCTGCGGTCTATCTGTAGTTTGGCAAGCCATAAGGCAAAGTGAGAGTAGAGGTGTGAAGTATTTAATGGCGGTCATCTGAGTCTTATTCCCTATCTCTCTGTTATTGCTTGAAATAATGCTAATTTCCGTCCGTCAGAAAGTGATACTGACGAGGGGGTAATACGCACGACTTTGACCCCTTGGATGCTATCACCTACGGACACAATTTTATTATTAATCACGGCGTAAGCCGTGTTGCCTGAGCTGACAATGCTGTTGAGCACTAAGGCTTGATGCTGATTTTGACTCGCAGCGCTTACAGCCGAATAGCTTTTACCGGGCAAAGTAGGGTCCCGTAAGTTTTCAGCCGACACTTGTGCCGAAATCACCAGTAATGCGATGAAAATATAAGGCTTATTGAGCAACACTGATAAAGTCCTTATTAATACTCAAGGTATAAAGCTCGATATCGACTTTCCCTTTGGGATAATCAGCCACTTTATAGTCGAGGCGTTTCCAGTAAAGTTTGTCGGGCATGGCTTCTACTGCTTCAACAAAACGCAATACCGAGAAATAATCACCTTCTAAGCTCATGCGGATCCCATGGCTATACAAATTCAACTTTTTCTCTTCACCTACCGCAAGCAGTGGTACGGGCGCGACAGAGGTAAACTTCAGTAAGGTAATCCCCTGAACCTGCCCAAGCAGATTACCCAATAGTTCAGGCATATAATCGGCGGGCACCATATCGACCATCTGCTCGTTAAGCTGAATATCAAGCTGTTGGTTTTGTTGCTGTAGCAAGGTTAAACGCTGGCGATAGTCCTGATTGGGATCTAGCGCTAATCGCTGCTGATATAAATCAATCTGTTGCACCGAAACCTGATTTTCTTGCTCTATGACCTTTAACTGCTGCGCCGTCGAATGCTGTTGTTTCCAAAGCGACTCAATAGGCATATAAGCCAACATAGCGATCAGTGCTAACAGGGCAATGGCGATTAGCCCACGCTCGCGTTGGCTGAGAGCATCAAACTTTTGCGCTAATTGTTCAAATTGGGCTTTCATCGCGCCTGCTCCTCTGGGGTCTCACTCGTCAGCGTGAAAGCCAGCGGTTTATCCTCACCGCGATCCATGGTCATAGACGAAAAAGCCTGCCCTTTTAAGGTCTGGGTCGCTTTTAGCTTACTCACCCAAAGCGGGATACTCTGAGGATGATCTGCAAATCCTTCAAACATAAAGTGCTGCTCGTTAATCACAATATGGTTAAGCCAAACACTCGCATCGGCCACCATAGCCAAATCCTTCAATACAGGTGCAAAACCTCGGCTGGTGAGGGAGGAGCGCAGTGCCAGCTCATTCATTAATAATTGCTTTAGCTCGAGCTGCTGTGACTCTAACTCGACGCGCGCAACTAACTCAGGATCGGGTTTACGGGCGGCGATTTGTGCTTCAAACTCCGCCTTTTGCTGGTCAAATTGCTGTTTTTGCGCTGACGCTTGGCTTAGCGCCTGCACAGACTCATTTAATGTCCAATAGCTAAAACCGGCAACTGCACCGCAGACAACTAACAAGCCTACGGTATAACTGATTAATTTAGCGAAGGTTAAGCTCTGCTTTGGCGGCAATAGGGCGGCAGAATATAGGTTGACTCTCGATTTTATCACTCGTCACCTCGTGAAAGCTCACTAAAGGCCAATCCCGCCATTTTCGCGCCAACGGAGGTCTTATTAACCACGTTTACAGCTTGATTAAAGTTGGCAGACACCAACTTCGCTAAGGCATCGACCGCACCGTCGGCAAATAACTCAATGGAGTTAACAGGAGGCTGGCGCAGTTGACTCTCAAAATAATCCATAGATCTTTGAATTTCTAGGCTTAAGTTATCTGCCAATCCATAGTTTAGTTCATCCACTTCAGCCTTATCTAATTGGCTAAAACCGCGTACACGGCGCTGCATATATAACAGCCCCTGTTTTACCACCGTCAGTAACAACTCCTGCCCAGAATGATGGCTAACGACCAATCTTGCCTGATTATCATCGATAAACAGGTTGGTCATCGCGAGTTCTTCGATGCTAATCCCTAAAACAGTCAAGCCTTGCTCACTGATGGCTTGAACCATATTGATCAATTTGTCTTTATCGACAACGACAACATTGAGTTTATTGCTTGGCAAAGGGGGCTCAAAATAATCCAAGTGAATTTGCGGCACAGGAATATTGACCATATCTTTGATAGACCAAATCAAAGCTTGAGATAATTCTTCACTATCGACATTCGGTTTATCGGCGACGAGCAATTGATAGCGACCACTACTAAGAGTGATCTGTAAAGCGGCATGGGGGAAAGTGCTGGCAAGTTCAGCAAAGACGCTTTGCCATTGATCTTGTTGTAATTCAAAAGAAACCCACTGCTCATGCAGACGTTCGGTGGCAGGTGCATAGACCCACAGCTTATCAGCACAGACATACACCCCCAGTGCAACACCCGTCTGTTTGGCTCGCCAAAAGGCCAACCGAGCAAAAAGTCCTTTATCCATAAAAATGCCTGTCTTCCGATAAAGTTAAGCTTGAGTGATAAGCCAGCGAATTGCGCTATTTCTACACCACCAGACGGAGATAAGCTCACAGCAATTAGAATGCGAAATTCGTCATATCCAGCGTCATAATTTTGGCACAGGCTAGTTTATCCGCTAATCTGTGAATTTTATAGAGAAATTCAACAACCCAGCCCTATTCTTCCACGAGGATCACATCACTCGGGGAAAACAATACGACTTATAACACCTCTGCTGGATCGCTAAAATACATGCCCTGGGCCATCCCCACCCCAAGAATTTGCAAAGTTTGCCATTCTTCAAACACTTCAACCCCCTCCGCACACACTTGCACTTCAGTACGGTACAAACCACCGATTAAACTACGAATAAACAATTGATTTTCAGGGCGTAAATGAATATGACGTACGATAGAACGGTGCAGTTTAATCATGTCGAAATGGCACTCTCGGATATAGTAAGTGCCAACAACCTGTTGTCCAACATGGTCGACACACAGACGAGCGCCCATCTTACGGATCATATCGAGTTTAGGCTGAAGCTTGTCTTGATGCTGGATCACTATATCCTCTGACACCTCAAAAATCAGTTGAGGTGTCAGATGGCGATGCTCAAGTAAGGTCGTTTTAAGCCACTGGGTAAAGGCGCGGCTCATCAAACTATCTAAGCTAAGATTCACACTATAGGTCTGATCTTTATGCTGCTCTTGGCCGAGCAACCCCAATACACGCTCAATCATCTGCCGTTCAATTTGTGGCATCAAACCACATTTGTTTGCCATGGGGATAAACAACGTCGCCCGCACTAATGTCCCTTGATTATCCCGCGCCCGGGTAAAGATCTCTTTATGGTGCTCTCCCCCATCTAAATCCATAATGGGCTGACTAAAGGGATAAAAACGCCGCTGAACTAAGGCATTCTCTAAGAAGCTGCGCCAACGCACTGAACCTTTGGCAAACTCCTCATCAATCGCGCCCTTATCGTACATAAACCAATTACTATTACCTTGTAATTGAGCAGCACGTAACGCCATATCGGCCTCATCAAGCAGCTGATTAACATTATCCCCGGCGGTAAAATAAGCACAGCCCAAGTGGTAAAAGTTATCTCTATTGTCCACATCATCGGGCAAGGTTTGACTCAAGCAGACTTTAAGTAACTTACTGGCGAGCTGATCTGCCTCAATCAAAGAGACGTGGGGCACAACTATCGCAAATTGATTATGGTTACGCCGCGCAAAAATACTGTTCGGCAAGGTTTGCAAGATAGAGTTAATACTATTGACCGTCGCATGGAGTAACTCTTTAACAGCAGCTTCACCCTTTGCCTGCTGTATCAAATCGAGATCATCCATTTCTAACAGATAAATCACCCCATGAGCGACCATACCTTGGTCATGGCTCATGGCATCGAGGCGGTTATTTAAAAACAGCCGATTACCAATACGGGTTTGCGCATCTAAAAAGGTATTGGAGCGAATAAACTTATCGAAACGACCTCGTTCCTTATGGGCATCCTGCAATTCCTCAAGCAGTTTGGTTAAGGCTCTATTGATTAGCCTTGGCTTACCATTACCAGGGGTTGCCAGCGCTTGTTCATGTTTACCTTGTAAAATTAATCGACTGCGCTGAGCAAGTTCCTCAATACCATCCAACTGCTGCGAAAACCATATATGTCCGAAACGAACCAAAGCAATCACAGCTAGCAAACCAATGCCCAAGATAAGCAACTCATACCAACTCACACTGTAATGTTCGAAAGGTTGTGGCAAGCTCAGTGCCATAGTGAGACCCGACTGAGGATCGAGCAAATGGGTATACACCATGGCATTTTGCGTCTGCACATTGCCGTGATAGGCGAAAAGCACTTCGCTCTTCATGGTTAAACGAAATTCAACGGCGTTATACGCCAGCAACATGGGAGGCAGCCAAGACTCCAACTCCCAATCGGGCTGGGAGTGATAATGCTCTATTAGAAGGGATTCAAGTTCAGACACTTTCTGCTGCTGAAACTTATAGGTTAATTGTACAAAACTCATCATTGCGCTGAGTAAAAAGACGAAGGCAATAGCGGCTAAAGACATTAACCAGAAGCTGGTTAGTTTTGTTGTTAACATTCGAGTGAATTTCATCGAGCCGCTATCCTGCAGGATTATTATAATTATTGGTGCACTCTTAACATGAGTTAAACAAATGCTACTCAAGATTATTCAGTAGCATAAGCTAAAAGGCAACCTAGGATTTATTTTCAAAGACATTGAAAATCGCGCCAATAGCAGAGATTTCAGCCAACGTTAAAACAAAAAAGAGGCTAATTAGCCTCTTCTTCTATTAATTCTGTTGTCGCTTAATCCGCATATTGGGGCAAAGTCGTTATTGCAGCAACACCCGAATCAATGGCCGCTTGCGCCACGGCGCGGGCCACGCGCGGCAATAAACGTGGATCCATCGGTTTTGGTAACACATATTCAGGACCAAAACTTAATGAACTTACCTTTGGATAAGCCTTAAGTACACTTGCTGGGACTTCTTCTTTCGCTAATCCGGCAATGGCATGCACAGCCGCAATCTTCATCTCATCGTTAATGCACGATGCACGCACATCTAATGCGCCGCGGAAAATAAACGGAAAACACAGTACGTTGTTCACTTGGTTTGGATAATCGCTGCGACCAGTGCCCATAATTAAATCGCTGCGCGTCGCGTGGGCAAGTTCAGGTTTTATTTCAGGGTCTGGGTTTGAGCAGGCAAAAATCACTGGCTTATCCGCCATCATGGCCACTTCTTCAGCACCAATCACATTTGGGCCGGATAGCCCTAAGAAAACGTCAGCGCCTTTAATCACATCTTGCAAGGTACGCTTGTCAGTCTCATTCGCAAACAAGGCTTTGTATTCATTCAGATCAGTACGACCCGCATGGATCACGCCTTTGGTGTCAAGCATGTAAATGTTGGCGCGGTTAGCACCACACTTCACTAACATGGTCATACAGGCAATGGCAGCCGCACCAGCACCCATACACACAAAAGTGGCATCGCTAATCAGTTTACCTTGAATCTCTAAAGCGTTAATCATGCCAGCTGCGGTAACAATGGCTGTGCCATGCTGGTCATCGTGAAACACTGGCACATTACAACGCTCAATCAATTCGCGCTCGATAACAAAGCACTCCGGCGCTTTAATATCTTCAAGGTTAATCCCACCAAAGGTGCCAGCAATGGCCGCAACTGTATTAATAAACTCTTCAGCAGTGTTATGCGTTACTTCAATATCGGTCGAGTCGATATTAGCAAAGTGTTTGAATAATAGTGCCTTACCTTCCATAACTGGCTTTGAAGCCAATGGACCTAAGTTGCCTAGGCCCAGAATCGCCGTACCGTTAGAAATAACGGCAACAGTGTTACCTTTGTTGGTATAACGATAGGCATTTTCAGGATTAGCGGCAATTTCACGTACTGGTTCAGCCACACCAGGGCTATAGGCTAGCGCGAGGTCATGGCTCGTTTCAGCAGGTTTAGTGAGGCATACTGCAGTTTTACCGGGAACGGGGAATTCATGATAATCGAGTGCTTGTTGACGAATATCTGACATTTTAACATCCTGAAATGCGACATTTATAAGTATGGAAGTAAGGCCGACCGACTCAAGATCACCTCATTTATGGGTGATTTAAACAGTGTGGCAGGTCGGGGTAAGATACGCCAATTAGGTCACATTTTAAATAAGATCTTGAGAAATTTCGCCTTTACGGCTGAATTGTCGCCCTAAGCTAAGTTTTACAAACTTATCTTAGTCGATAACGGATGATTACCTGTTTAATTTTGTAGAAAACAAACGAAAATATGCAATAAAACAAGGGTAAAACTGTGGTAAAACCTAAAAAATGTTGACTAAATTACAATAAAGACACTAACCCGCATTATCTTATCGTTAATTACTATAAATAAGTCGATTTTGCGCAATTTCAACAGGAAGAAAGTGATAGTGGTGTTTTTTTAATTGAAGTCGTACCAGAAAGGCTAAAAAGTAGCGATTACGTGCCAGCTAACGACAAAAAGCAAAAAGGCGCCAGAGGCGCCTTCGAGAGAAATATTGCTAACGCAATTATTTCTTGCCAAGCATACCAAAACGCTTGTTGAACTTGTCGATACGACCGCCTGTATCAACAATTTTTTGTGTACCTGTGTAGAATGGGTGACATGCACCACAAACGTCTAAATGCAGGTCTTTACCAGCAGTAGAGTTTACTTTGATTACGTTGCCACAAGTACAGTTTGCAGTGATTACTGCATATTCTGGGTGGATACCTGGTTTCATTGGGGTTACCTCAAAAGTAAGGCCATGTCGCTCTTCCAACCCGAAGTCGGACACCACATGCAGTTAATAACGGATATGTTAGGGCGCAGGATATTACAGTATCACCTAAGCGGATACAAGTAGATTATCTGAGCATTTTAACGATAATCCACTTGTTTACTGCCCATTTGTCTCAGCTTTTATTGGCCAGCTTCCCTATCTTCGAAACTCGCCTTAGCGCCCTGTGCATCGGGATAACGCGCGAGTATCTCAGCCGATGGACAAGTTAAAATGGCATCTTTCTTTAAGGCATTGATACGATTTTTAGCAAATGCTTTAGGATTAGCGTCATGAATCGCCAACATCGCACCATATACACTGACTTGCCACTCAAGGGCATAGCGATTGGCAATCCGCCATAGGGTCTCGTTGTGATAATCCAACATACACTCACCCGAGCTTGTTGCATTGGCATTTGTCGAGCTAGCGATCTTAGTCACTTCGGCTGTCTTAGCGTCAGACACATCAATCCCATTTATACTCTTATCAGCTTTTACCATATCTGCGTTTGCAGATGAGACTTGGGCAGCAGATGGTTCGGTCGATGGCTTAGCTATAGAAGGTTCTGTAGACAAACTCGAAGCTGAGGATGCTTTCGCCTCAGGCTTATCCTCTGGGAAGGTAAATCCAGAAGCGCGGGGCGCAGCAACGTTTGCCGTCACAGCCGCCACAATAACGGGCGCAACATCTGCTTCAGCGGTGACTAAATTCACCTCTTGCACAACCTTAGTTGATTTAACTGTGGTTTTGTCACTTTTAGCAGAGCTTGCCGCCAACTGACTAGTTTCGGCTTTGGCTGCTTTGCTTGATTTAACAACCGCGGTTTTTGCTTGCGATACTGAAGACGTCGCAGAGGAAGTATTATCAAACAGCGGCAGATTTTTCACTTCATACCAGCGATCGACTCGATATTCACGAACTAACAAGCGTGCCTTAGGATCAGTGACATCCTCAACTCCCGTCAGCAATATCAAAAAACGATTAAGCTGCTCAGCCATCAGCTTTTCTTCACCGCTGGACTGATGCAACACAAACTCAAGCCGCGTCATATCCTGATTATCACTGATCACATTCACGCGCATTTTGGGATAGGCGCCCAATTCAAACATCCGATTGTTGATGCTGACATGGGAAACCTGTGCCTGCACAGCAGCACTGCATACTAAGGCAAAGAGTCCTAATGATTTCGCTATTTTAGTCATTTACTTACTCTCAACTATCCTTGGATAAACTGTCATTAGGACTAGCCCTTGCTAGCCGCGCTGAGTACACTAAACCTCATTTCCCTTTTAGACTCGCCCAGCATATGTCACTGTTTGTTGAAGTTGCGTTACCTGTGCCTATGCGGCAAAACTTTACTTATCGCGTAAAGACAAACGAGCAAAGCGATGATAGCCCCCAAGCCAAACCACAAATTGGCGTTCGGGTCAAAGTCCCCTTTGGACGCCAACAACTTATTGGTCTCGTCACCGCCATTACTGACAGTTGCGATCTGGCGCCAACGCAACTGAAATCCGTTATAGAGTTTATTGATGACGCGCCCTTATTGCCAGAATCGCTCTATAAATTAACCCTATGGGCGGCCCGATACTACTTTTGCAGCCAAGGCCAAATGCTCACCCAAGCCTTACCTGTAGCACTGCGCAAGGGCCTAGATGCCGCGCCACAAAAAATCCAATATTGGCAAATCACGACACTTGGCAGCAATATTGCGCCAGAAACCTTAAAACGCGCGCCCGCTCAAAAAAAATTACTCGAACAGCTAAAACAAACCAGTCTTACCCAGGAAGAAGTCATCAGCCTAGCGCTGAACAAGACCGCGCTCAAAACCTTAGAAGATAAAGGCTGGATTGCCCGCCACGAAAAACTCGCCGAGCTCAATCTCGATTGGCGCAGCCAACTCGAGCTCGATGAAACGCCCCACAGGCTAAATAAAGAGCAAGCAATTGCCGTAACGGTATTAACGCAGCAACAAGGATATCACTGTACTCTGCTCGAGGGCATTACCGGTTCGGGTAAAACAGAAGTCTATTTAGCCTTGCTCGAACATATCCTTAAACAAGGTAAACAAGCACTTATTCTAGTGCCTGAAATTGGCCTCACGCCGCAAACCATTAATCGCTTTAAACGCCGATTTAAGGTGAATGTTGCCGTGCTGCACTCAGGTTTAACCGACAATCAGCGCCTCGAAGCCTGGCGGCAAGCTCGCTGTGGCCAAGCGGCCATCATCATTGGTACTCGCTCCGCATTGTTTACGCCGATGGCATTTCCCGGTGTAATCATCCTCGACGAAGAGCACGACAACAGCTTTAAACAGCAAGAAGGCGTTGGTTATCATGCGCGCGACTTAGCGGTAATGCGTGGGCATTTAGAATCAATCCCAGTGATTTTAGGGTCAGCAACGCCTTCCTTAGAAAGCCTGCAAAATGCCCTCAGTGGTCGTTATCATCATCTGCAACTCGGTGAGCGGGCTGGCAATGCTAAAAAAGTACGCCAAGGTATTGTCGATATTAAAAACCTGCCCCTTAAGGCGGGCATGTCGGCACCACTTATCAACGAGATCCGCAGCCATTTAGAGGCCGGCAATCAGGTATTACTATTTTTAAACCGCCGCGGCTTTGCGCCAGCACTGCTGTGCCACGAGTGTGGGCACTTACACGAATGCGACCGCTGCGATGCATTTTTTACCGTGCATCAATCCCTTGGGGAAATTCGCTGCCACCACTGTGGTAATCAATATGCCATCCCAAGGCAATGCCATAATTGCGGCAGTACCATGTTGATGGGCCAAGGTATTGGTACCGAGCAGCTCGCCGAAGCACTGCAATTGGAGTTTCCAAAATATCCAGTGGTGCGTATCGATCGCGATACCACCCGCCTTAAAGGTTCGCTAGAAAACCATTTAAGTGCGATTCATAAGGGCGAATATAAAATCTTGGTTGGCACCCAAATGCTGGCCAAAGGGCACCACTTCCCTGATGTTACCTTAGTGGGCTTACTCGATGTCGATGGTGCGCTATTTAGCGCCGACTTTAGGGCGCCAGAGCGCTTCGGCCAGCTTTATACCCAAGTGGCGGGCCGCGCTGGGCGGGCCAATAAACCCGGTACAGTGCTTCTGCAAACTCACCAGAGTGATAACCCGATCCTTAGGGATTTACTCCACCGCGGTTATGGCGAATTTGCCCGCAGTCAATTAAAAGAACGGCAAATGGCGCTCTTGCCACCCGCTTGGCATATGGTACTGGTGCGCGCCGAGGCGCATTCTGCCTTAGATGCTGACAATTTTCTTAATGCGTTTGCATCCTTGCTGCCCCAAGATAAAGAGTTTGAGATTATCGGCCCAATGCCCGCGCCACTCGATCGAAAGGCCGGTAAGTTCCGCCGCCAGTTGATGTTTCAGGCCAAACACAGACATAGATTACAGCAGGAGTTCGAGCGTATTTATCCGCTTGTGGAACAACTGCCCGAAGCCAAACGCTGCCGCTGGAGCCTAGATAGGGATCCGCAGGATCTGTTGTGATTCAATAATTTGATAAAAAATCATCGGGAAGATAGCAATTAGTCACCACAAACGGCTAAAATACGCGGTTATTCCCTGTATTCACTCTTAAAGTTAGTAGCTAATTAACCCATGAAATCACATATCCAATCATTACTTGAACAAACTATCGAATCCTTTAAACAACAAGGTATTTTACCTGCGGATTTTGAGGCCCGAATTCAAGTAGATCGAACCAAGGATAAGAGCCATGGCGACTTGGCAACCAACGTAGCCATGATGCTAACCAAGGCAACAGGTAAAAATCCGCGTGAATTAGCACAGCTGATCATCGACAACCTTCCCGCCTCCGCCTATGTGGCAAAAGTTGAAATTGCAGGCCCAGGTTTTATCAACTTCTTCATCGATGACAGCGCACTGGCTAACCAATTACAAGCCGCGATTGGCGATGCGCATTTAGGGATCAAATTACCCGCACCACAAACTGTTGTGGTGGATTATTCATCACCCAACCTCGCCAAAGAGATGCACGTAGGTCACCTGCGTTCAACCATCATCGGCGATAGCGTGGTGCGCACCCTCGAGTTTTTAGGCCACAAAGTGATCCGTCAAAACCACGTGGGCGACTGGGGCACCCAATTTGGTATGTTGCTGGCTTACATGGAAGAATTACGTGCAGCCAATGGCGAACAAGCCCAATTAGAGTTATCGGATCTCGAAACCTTCTACCGCGCCGCCAAACTGCGTTTCGACGAATCGGCTGAGTTCGCGACCCGCGCCCGTCAGCTTGTGGTTGCACTGCAATCCGGTGATGAGTACTGCAACAAACTGTGGCGCGAATTTAACGATATTTCGCTAAGCCATTGCCACGAAGTATACGAGCGTTTAGGGGTGAGTTTAACCCGCGCCGACGTGCACGGTGAAAGCGCCTACAACGCCGATTTAGAGCAAGTTGTTAAAGATTTAGATGCCCAAGGTTTATTGACTGAAAGTAACGGCGCCAAAGTGGTCTTCCAAGAGGCCTTCCGCACAAAAGAAGGCGAACCACTGCCGGTTATCATTCAAAAAGCCGATGGTGGTTACCTGTACGCCACAACCGACTTAGCCGCGATGCGTTACCGCTCAAGTGTACTCAAAGCCGACCGCGTGCTGTACTTTGTTGATTTACGCCAAGCACTGCACTTCCAGCAAGTGTTTAGCCTTGCCAAACTGGCCAAGTTTGTCCGCGAGGATATGTCACTCGAGCACTTAGGCTTTGGTACTATGAATGGCGAAGATGGTCGTCCGTTCAAGACCCGTACTGGTGGCGTGGTGAAATTAGTTGATCTGCTCGACGAAGCCAACAGCCGCGCGCTGGAATTAGTTCGCAGTAAGAATCCAGATATGGATGAAGCGACACTTGCAGAGATTGCCCGCGTAGTTGGGATCAGCGCGGTAAAATATGCTGATCTGTCGAAAAACCGTACCAGCGATTACATCTTCAGCTTCGAGCAAATGCTGAGCTTTGAAGGCAATACCGCGCCTTACCTGTTATACGCTTACACCCGTGTCGCTGGCATTTTTAAGCGTGCGACCGATGTTGACTTAAGCCAAGCCAAAATCGTACTCGACCACGAAAAAGAGAAAGATCTAGGCAACAAACTGGCGCAGTTTGGTGAAATCCTAAGCCGTGTTATCGACAAAGGCCAACCACATGTGCTCTGCGGTTACCTCTATGAATTAGCAGGAGCTTTCTCTAGTTTCTATGAGGCCTGCCCAGTGCTTGCAGCCGATAACGACGAGCAAAAACACAGTCGTTTACTGCTGTCACAACTGACGGCGAGCACTCTGCAAAAAGGCCTAAATCTACTAGGTATCGAAACCCTAGAACGGATGTAAGCCATGAGCAATCGTGACTATGCCAACAGAAGACCGCAATCGGGCGCAAAACCGCGCCCGATCCGCGCGACACGCGCAAGGCCTGCGGCTAAAAAGGCCCCGCCTAGCCGTAAGCTTCCTATTCCTTTGATCCTGTTTGCCTTTATTGCTGTAGGCAGTTTTGGCTATTTTCTGTGGAGCATTAAAGACACGGCCAAGCAGGAAGCGCCTGTAGAAGTCAAAACAGAAAAAGAAGTGAAGACAAAAGAACCTGCTGCTCTCCTTACACCAAAGGTGAAAGAGACTGAACGCCAAGAGGTCGCCGTCGCCGCTCCGGTAGAGGAACAGCCGGTAGTTGAAGTGCCGAAGAAAGATCCGAATGCCTTGCCGCCTAAACCCAAGGAAGAATGGACCTATCTGGACGAGCTTGAGAATAAACACGTCGAAGTGGATATTCCTGATGTCGTGGCGACGCGAGCGCCACAGCAATATCAATTGCAGTGCGCCTCATTCCGTCAGGAGTCGCAGGCGAACCAGATGAAGGCCGTGATTGCATTCCAAGGATTAGAAGCGCAGGTCAGGCAAATTGAGGGCACCTCAGGCACTTGGTACAAAGTCATCCTCGGGCCTTATGAGCGCAAACGTGATGCCGAGCGTAAGCGTCACACCTTGCAAAATGCAGGGATCAATGGCTGCCAACTCTTAGCCATTCCTAAGTAATCCTACTCGGAAATGGGTCTCTGAATCGCGGCGCGTGAGCCATTACGCGCCGCGATTTTTTTATCTTCTTGCCAACTGAAGTCCGCTTCCACCCCCCCTCTTTCGCCTCGTTTTAAACATTGAGCTAATACCAATCGTATCAAATATCTGTTCATTCAGCGGGAGTTAAACGGGCTTTAGACAAGGCGAAGGCTTGAAGGCATAGTGGTGCTCTGTCGAAAGCCTTAAACGCAGTATAAAGCCCGTTCAACCCCGCCCTTCGGGAGTCTCACAGGCATCTCACTCCCGTGTTACATTGACTTAAAAGGGAATAACCATTTCTTCGTCAATGCGCCTTGGATTGAGATGCCTGTGAGGCTCTGAACTGATTAGATATTTAATGTGATTGGTATAAGTCACAACTTCATTTTATGGAATTTATAACCACCTATTTTTACACAGTAAATTTGTTTATTAAGAAAGATTAATATGGCGTTTAATTGACCTAGATCAAACTTAGGCGTATCTCTTAATAAACAGCAAAACCTGTTGTCTACTCTCCAAAAACCAACCTCAGGGTGAAGTATTATGAATGCATTAATCGAGATCGAAGCCTCTGAATTTAGCCAACTGTTCAAAAGTGGTGACGCCTTAAGTATCCGGATGTTTATGGAGCATGTTCACATGCCTTTAGATGTGCAGGATAAGATTTACAACGAAATTTCCGCCTTAGCAGTACTTGAACAAGACACTATCGCGCGGCTTATCGAAACCCATTCCCACTCTGAAATCTCTGAACGTTTGGCCTATTAACGCGCTTAATCTTAATACAATGTAACGCCAACGGATGGCTTCATTGAATTCCCCCTGTACCGCGTCAATTAGATGCATTCGTCCGAAACATTTTCAACCAATCATCCTTGTCACTCCTATGCAAAACCGCAAAAAATAAGGCCAAATATCACTATTTGGCCTTAGGTTTATTGGTGCTTAAGCTTATGAATATTTAAGCAACTGCATGGTTTAGTGTCTTAAGCTTTCTCTTTTAAGCCTATGCTATTCATCCAGTAATCGAAATCGACCATATTACCGGGCAACACAATACGGCTAGACTTTTGGCTTAACCCATCAAGCTGCTTGAAGTACTGCTCACCGAGTTGCATACGCAGTGCGTTATGGCCACCAGGAGCGGCAATCACTGTTGCTAAACGTTCAATCGATTCCGCCGTGGCACGCGACAGCGTTAAAATCTCCTCCGCTTTACCTTCGGCCTCGTTGATACGACGCTGCATTTCCCCCTCAGAACGGTTAATCGTTTCCGCTTTAATCCCTTCGGAACGATTGATCTTACTCTGCTTATCACCCTCACTCTTTGCCAGTAATGCACGGCGCTCACGCTCGGCATTCACTTGCATTTCCATGGCGTTTTTCACCGTCTCGGGCGGCGTAATGTTTTTAATCTCATAACGATGCACGCGGATCCCCCACATGGCGCCTGCTTGGTCGAGCACTTCCACTACCTTAGCGGAAATCACATCCCTCTCTTCGAAGGTGCGATCGAGATCTAAGGTGCCGATCACTGAGCGCGTGGTGGTCTGTGCCAGCTGGATAGCCGCATAACGATAGTCGGTGATGCCGTAGCTTGCCTTCACAGGATCGGTAACAGAGATATAAATCACCCCATCGACTTCCACATTCACCTCATCGCTCGAGAAACACTCCTGTGGTGGCACGTCGATAGTCTCTTCTTTTAAGTCATGGATATAAGCCACTTTATCGACAAATGGGATCAGGGTGTGGAAACCCGCATCTAACGTCGAGTGGTACTTACCTAAACGCTCAACGATATAGGCCGATTTAGTCGGGACTAAGCGAATGGATTGGAACAGCTTAATCACAAATATGGCGAAAATCAGCCCCCAAATAACCATTACTGCGACATCAGTATTCAATGGGATTTCCATTAGCGTGCTCCTTTGCTAGTTGCATTATGGCCAGCCACGGTTTGGGTGACTTGTTCCATTCCTTCGAAGAATCCTTCGAGTTTTGCCATTTCAGCCGGGACGACCGACACTTGCGAATCGTTGAGGATCTTACCAACCTGAGCAATAAACTGCTCTTTTAACAACATATTCATCGCATCGGTACCGCCATTAACCGCTAACGCTTGGGAAATCATTGCCATGCCTTCGGACTTTGCCTTAGCAATAATGGCAATCTCTTGGCCTGTACCCTTAGCTTCGTTGATACGCTTCTGTTTTTGGCCTTCAGAAATGTTAATCGCTTCTTGGCGTTCACCCTCTGACATATTGATCATCGCAGCCTTTTCAGCATTGGCTAGGGTAATTTCAGCGCGTTTACGGCGCTCGGCTTCCATTTGTTTTTCAAGGGTATGGATCACGTGGCGCGATGGCGTGATATTGCGGATCTCATAACGTAACACTTTGATCCCCCAAGGCTCAGACGCCTTATCAATCTCGCGCACTATGGATTCGTTTAAGCGGTCACGCTCGGAAAAAGTTTCACTCAAAGTGAGCTTACCGATTTCAGAACGCATCGTAGTTTGCGCCAGATTGACGGCAGCTTTACGATAGTTTTCAATACCGTAGCTCGCTAGTTTTCCATCCATAACCTTGAGATACACTAAACCATCCACTTCAAGCTGAGTGTTATCCTTGGAGATACAGCTTTGTGGCGGCACGTCGAGCACTTGCTCACGGGTATCGTGGCGATAGGCCACACGGTCGAAAAAGGGAATTAAGAAATGAAATCCCGGTTGTAACACAGTGCGAAATTTCCCTAAACGCTCAATGACATGCACCTCACGCATTGGCACTATTAGCATGAGCTTATAGAGAATAAACAAGACAAATAAAATGATTAAGGTAAACACAAACATAGACTCATCCTTTAGTTTTGAGACGTTGCCTGATGAACAGGCTCAACCACTAGGGCAATGTTTTCACGGCAGATAATCCTGACCTCAGAGCCCGCAGCAATGACACTACCATCCCCCAATGCGGGCCATTCGCTCCCTTGAAACTCGACTCTTCCTGTCGATTGTCCTGGGCCTATGGTTTGTTTCACTCGAGCGATTTGATTGTAGATATCAAGTTCTTCATCGGTGTTGTCCACATGGGAATCCCCACCGACCAATTTTTGTGTGACTTGCCGAAAGGCAAGCAATAGGACAATGGCCGACATAAACCACAGTGTCAGACTTTGAACTAGGCCTTCCACTAGGCCAATACCTAAGGCACCTGCGACCACTAAACAGGCGGCACCAAGAAGCACAACTATACCTCCGGGTATCACCAGTTCCGCTAGCATCAAGATAATCCCGATAATAGACCAGATGACAATCAGATTCGAAAACTCCATATTTCCCCCTGAAATGAGAGCATCCAGTGCAGCACTATAGCAGCAGAACAACAGACGCGCGACATAATATGTCATAAATTTATACGCCGATTTTTAAACGACAGCAAGGGAAATAACTGAAGCTGACTAATAGGCTGAATCGCTTTATAGGGAAAACGCTATGGGTTTCTGTTCTAAAATTAAGCACAATCAATTCAAAAAGTTAGCTTAAAACATCAACAAACAAGAATGAGAACAATAAATAATCATACAAAATCAATAAATTAAGCAAACACAAACCCACAATATGATTATGTGATTTTCACAACAACATTCGATAAAAACTTTGAATAATTGTAAATTTTTGCATATATTGCCCGCACTTTTGACCTAGCTCTCTGTCGGGGGTCGACTCAAGACACAACACCTGAGTCGCTTTGCCATACAGTGCACAGAGCAGGAACTGAGTACAACCTTATTAACCTCTACCCCTACAACAGGAAATAACAATGAAAAAGACATGCCTATGTCTAGCATTAATGCTTTCACCTCAAGCATTTGCTGGTGACTTAGTACAGTGGTGGGATTTCAGTGCAACCGCCCTTTATGGCGAAGACTACGACTTGGCTCCTTCGGACAAGCAAACGACAGTCACACTCGAAACCGCTGGTGCATGGAAATACGGTGATTGGTTTGCCTTCCAAGATTTTATCTATTTCAAAGGCGACCACACGGGCATGGATAGCACCACCTACGGAGAGATTTCACCGCGCTTTAGCGCGAGTAAAATCCTCGGCGAAAAGATTGCCTTCGGCCCAATTACCGATCTTTCATTAGCCCTCACCTACGAAGAAGGTGAAGGCCCTGTGCATAGCTTGCTCTATGGCTTAGGGGTCGATGTTGCCGTGCCTTACTTTACTTACCTTAACTTCAACACCTATCGTCGCGATGCGATGAGCTCAGGCAACATCAGTGATGGTTGGCAGTTCACCCCAGTATTCAGAATCGATATCCCTGTAGGGTCTGCTAACATCATTCTCGATGGCTTTATCGATTGGGTATTTGCAACAGACAACAGTGGTTATGAAGAGAACTTCCACTTTAACCCTCAGCTTAAATACGATTTAGGTAAGAGCCTATTTGGTGACCATAAGGCAAATAAACTGCTGGTAGGTATTGAGTACGATCTGTGGACCAATAAATACGGCGTGAAAGGTATCGACCAAGACACTTACTCTGTGATTGCTCAGTACCACTTCTAACAGTGACTGGCAAAAGTCAAAGTTAGTTTTGAAAATTAAAAAGGTGCCCAAGGCACCTTTTTTGTTATTGAGCCACTCGCTTTGCAGGGGAGTGATATTGAACCAAGATTACGCGAGTAACTTCTTAGCCGCTGCAACCACGATAGAAACCGCACTGACTTCGGTTTTCTTCATTGTTGCTTCATCAGGAATTTCTTGTTGAGTACGGTTTACGATCACACCCGCCACACAGGCAGCGCGCCAACCTTGAGTCGCACACATAGTAAATAGGGTAGCTGATTCCATTTCATAGTTCAGCACGCCCATTTCTTGCCACTCTTTCATTGAACCAGCAAAACGGCGGGTCACACGGCCAGTGACAGTGTCGTAACGCTCTTGACCTGGATAGAAGGTATCTGAAGATGCGGTAACACCAATATGCGGCTCAACACCCGCATCGCGGCACGCAGCAACCATAGCTGTGGTACATTCAAAGTTAGCCACCGCAGGGAACTCCATTGGTGCAAAGTGCAAACTTGCGCCATCTAAACGCACTGACGCTTGAGTCACAATCACATCACCCACATTCACATGGGGTTGAATCGCACCAGTAGTACCAACACGTAAGAAAGTATTCACGCCTAATTGCGCTAACTCTTCTACCGCAATCGATGTTGATGGACCACCGATACCGGTAGAACAAATCACCACTGGCTTACCATCAGCATACGCTAGGTAGCTGGTGTACTCGCGGTGGCTTGCAAGAAACGTTGGATTATCCATTAACTCAGCAATACGTTTTACACGCTCAGGATCGCCTGGCACAATCGCCAACGTAGCGCCATCGAGCATCGCTTTGGTCAAACCTAAATGAAATACATCAGCCATCGTGAAAACCCCTTTCATTTTTGATAGTAAAATTCTTATATAATCGACTTTAACCTAGTATCGAAGCGGTGAAGGTTAACTTGATCACAGAATTATCGGCAAGAAGAATTGTTCATCCGTAATGTAATTACCAAATCTATTACAGCTTGATCACAAAGATAGCAAATCTGTGATGCTTCTGTGAGCTTGTATCAATTACGTGGAATAAAGTGTGAGTCAGATCTGACTCAATCGCCACATCAAGCAATATAAAAGATATAGATCATTGATTTATAGCTGATTTGCTGAAATCACGCTTTAGTATTAACCTGTAGAAGGACAAATATTGATCCATATCACGTTTATTCATTATGCCTAAGGTTAGGGTTAAGACGAGACCAAAGCACAGTAGAAAGACGACAAGGAGAACGCCAATGTTTCCAGAGTACCGAGATCTGATTACCACCTTAAAGACCCAAGATGCTCATTTTCAACGTAAATTCAACGAGCACAATCAATTAGATGAGGAAATCAAACAACTGGAAAAACGTGTCGGTAGTGATTTCAATCCCGCAGTGAAAGAGCTCAAGAGCAAAAAACTCCACTTAAAAGAAGAGATCTATCAAATTCTCAAATCCCACAGCTAAGCTGCTATCACGGGAAAAACTAAGGGCGCCGCAGCGCCCTTTTTGTTGCTATCTAAGACCGATTACAAATAGTAATCCTTCAGTGGTGGGAAGCCATTAAAACACACCGCTGAATAAGTCGTGGTGTAAGCACCGGCGGTTAACCAGTACATACGGTCTCCAATCGCTAGGTCATTCGGTAAACCATAGCTGTAGTGCTCATACATAATGTCGGCGCTGTCGCAGGTTGGGCCAGCAATCACGCACTTATCCAGCTCACCCTGTTTATGGGTGTAGATTGGGAATTTAATTGCCTCATCCATGGTTTCGATTAAACCAGAGAACTTACCCACATCGGTAAACACCCAACGCTCTAATGCGGTGTAGGATTTCTTACTGATCAACACCACCTCAGACACCAACACCCCAGCGTTAGAGATCAGCGAACGACCCGGCTCCAAAATAATTTGGGGAAGATCATCACCAAAATCTTCCTTCAGGAAGTGAGTGATTTGCTCAGCATAGACACCGAGTTGATTGGTTTTGTCGATATAATTCGCAGGGAAACCGCCCCCCATGTTGATCATCTTCAATACAATATTGTGCTCATCGCGCAAACGATCGAATATACTTTTCACTTTACCAATCGCCGAATCCCAAGCACCGATATCACGCTGCTGTGATCCCACGTGGAATGAAATACCGTAGGGTTCTAAGCCGAGTTCCTTCGCCAACACTAACAGCTCATAAGCCATCTCATTTTGGCAACCAAACTTACGAGACAGTGGCCAATCGGCGGTGTCTGTGCCTTCGGTCAGGATACGCACATAGATGCGTGAACCTGGTGCTTCTTCGGCGATCATACGTAAGTCAGCTTCAGAATCCGATGCATACATACGCACGCCACGCTCATAAAAAGCACGTACATCTTGGCGCTTTTTAATGGTATTGCCATAGCTAACACGGTCAGCTGTAACGCCGACATTCATAACCATATCTAGCTCATAAATCGAGGCAATATCAAAGTTTGACCCTTTATTTTTTAGTAACGTCAGGATCTCAGCCGCAGGGTTTGCCTTAACTGCATAATAAACATTGGCATAAGGAAAACTATTAACCATGTCATCGTATTGTTTCGCAATGATACTGGTATCAATCACTACGAACGGGGTCGCTTTATCCTTCGCAAACTCTTCAATACGTTTGAAGGTTTGAGCATCATAATAGTCAGCAACATCAATAGATTGAAATTGGCTCATTGGGCCAGAGTCTCCTTTGGGTCAGATGATAAAAAGTCGTTATGTGTCTTAAAAACGTGCGCAGTAAACGCTATTTTTTTAGTTAACGCAACGAATTTTTATGCTTAATAACTAACTTTTTATTCCAACAAATATTAAGCCGAGTTGGACCTAAAAAAACTATTTTTAAAACAAATAATTATGCATAAGAGTTCAGCAAAGAATCTTAAGCTTTATTAACGCTAAAAATGAATTTTTTAAGATGGCAGCCCGCTTTAGCTAAGGGCAGATTATCAGGGAGAAAACGATAGGATGAACCTTAAGTTCCACGGCGTAGTAATACCGAGCGAGAAAACACATCTGTAGTGTTATATAAGGATTAGTCAGATATAAAAGAGGGGAAATCTCTCCCCCTCAGATAGGGCGTAGTCCTACGACTTTATTGCTGTGACTCATTTAATTTGACTAAGGCTTGGCCTAGGGCTTCGCTGGAGTCAAAGTAAGCAATATCTTGAATATTGAGATTATCCAATAAAATCATGGTTGCCATATCTTTGGTATCGGGCAATAGGCGGCTAATCTGCCCTTCCCTGTCTAAACCAATGGCAAAAGGCAGTTCCTGCATTTGTGGTACAGCCACAAATTTGGCTATCAGCGATGGCATACCACTGATATCAGCCACATAAACTAAATGCGCAGGAAACTTATCCCCCGTTAAAGGCGTTAGAGTTTCTTTAATGATATCGCCACCTTTCATGCTACGACTAAAGAGCACTACTTTGGTTTGTTCGGTAACACTGACCGCCTTATCATTTTGATCTTGCAATGAAATAGGACTTATCGCGTCTCCCGCTACATAACTTGTAGCCAACGCCATCATGGGAGTGAAAAGGAAGGACAGGCACAACAACAGCTTTCTCATAAACACTTAGCTCCATTTTAGATACGGGCAATAGCATACCCGAGTCTGGTAACCTGCTCATTTAATCCGAGCTATTACATGATACGCTTCACAATGCATCACGAATACGTCTTTAAAAGACGTCCACTCACATGGGATATATCAGACTTAGCGACCTAACTTCAAACACTACACTTGCAATTTTAGTCTGTTACAAGTTTACTGTGCTGCCAAAATATCGATAGTGACGGAATACTATGTTGTTGATACTTATCATTATAGCCTTTATCGTACTCTTTGTTTTTTTCGCAAAGTACCAAAAAAAGAAGATTCAAGCCGAAGCGCTTGCCGCAGGGGAACCCTCGGCGCTACTCAATCATGGACTCACATTAATCAATCAGGGCGAAGTCAACTCAGGCCTAAACTATATTCAGCAAGCCGTTGATAAGGGATTTGCCGTGGCCGCCATTGCCATGGCCGAGCTGTATTCGGGTCGATTCCTACAAGTCCCCGCCGATCCCAAGGCATCTGAATATTGGTATCGAAAAGCCGCCGAGATCGATCCGCAATATTTACCCATGCTCACCCTAACTAGCTTGGTCGCCACAGAGGCACAAACACCCGAGCAGTTACGCGAACAGGTAGAACAGCTCAAAACTAGTGCTGAAGCGGGGCAAGTCGAGTTTCAATATGAGCTCGCCTATTTGTATCTCAGACAACCCTTTCTCGATCCCGATGCAAGCCAAGCCATTTACTGGTTCGAAAAGGCGGCTGCCCAAGGAAACCAAGATGCCTATTACCACTTAGGTACACTCTACTGGCATGATGAACGTGTCACGCCCGACTATAGCAAAGCGCGGGAATACTTTGAGAAAGCCGTCGCCGCCGGTGATGAACTCGCAAAAGATAACCTAGGCCATATGCTAGCCGCAGGCCAAGGTGGCCCCAAGGATCTCGTCCGTGCCGAAGCCCTACTCAGCGAATATGCCGCAGAAAATGATTTTCGCCAGTATTACCTAGGCAAACGTTTCCTCTATGGTGAAGATTTTGCCGTCGACTACGGCAAGGCCCGCCACTGGCTAGAAAAATCCTGCGCCGCTGATAATGTCTTTGCCAAATTAGCGCTGGCACACCTTAAACTACTCGACCCACAAACGGATAATGACTACCAGCAGGCAAGAACAGAATTCGAGACTCTGGCATCCCAGTGGCAAGAAGAAGCCCTATTCGGTCTAGGTAAAATCTACGAGGAAGGCTTAGGCGTATCACGCCAACCGATTAAAGCCTTAATGTATTACCAACTGGCGGCCATGAGCCATATTACTGACTATCAAGACGCATATGAGAAGCTCAGTAAGCGCTTGGGCACCCTAGAGATCCGCGAAGCCCAAAACCTGTGTAATAACTTTCTACATCAACATCCTATCCCCGATGAGCAGCAAACTTATTACTACCTTAACCAAGCAGAAATCTGCCGCAAGGGTGAACATCCGAGCCGCGAAGCGCTGCAAACCGCAGAGACTTGGTACCGTAAAGCTGCCGACTTGGGCAGCCAAGATGGCATGCAAGCCCTCGTTGATATCAACCGCCATGAGTCGATTGATAAACCGGTTCAGACATATATTTGGTCGAGCATATTACTGCGCAACTTTGGCAAATACGGGATGAATAGCGATCAGCTTTTGTATCAGCAACAGGCTCAATCCCGCTTAACAGAGTCCGAGTTGTTGTATGCCCAAGATGAAATCGAGAGGATTGAAACTCAGCTAGCACCTTACTTACAGAGTAATGAATAAGGATTAAATTGCTGATTACTAGGGTTTAGCCGTTTGGCCAAACCCTATTATTAAAAACCACGGCTTAAGCCGTGGTTTTGCTCAAATGCCGCAGCAATGTTGCCAACGTAGGCGCAACGGTTTGATGGGATGGATAACACAAACCAATACGGCGAAACATCCGAGGCCCATCGAATTTAATCTGTTTAAGCCGAGGCTCGTCTTCGATTAATCCATCGGGGAGAAAACTCACTCCAAATCCCGCCAGAACCAGCGACATCACTAAAGACTTAGATTCCGCCTTCGCCACCAAATTGAGCGACAAATTGCTGCAGGCGAGTAAGCCTATGGTTTGCTGGTGCGCCTCGCAGGGTGGGCACTCAATAAAGTCATACAGGCTTAACTCTTCGGGGCGAATACTGCTAACCCGGGCCAGTGAATGCTCACTCGGCACACACAGCACATAGTCCTCCTCCCACAGCGGAAAAAACACTTCATCCTCATGGCGTAAACTGTCTAAAGTTAACCTGCAATCCGCAGGGCTTTGATAATCCACTAGCTCTAAATCTAAATGGCTAATCGCCTGATTGATTTGAGTTAATAACCCTGCAAGACGACGCTGACTCAGATCGGGCATCACGGCTAAGCGCAGCTTTTGTCGACTCGCTTTTGCCATAAATAGAGCGGGTAATTTACTGGCTTCCTCCACCAACTTAACCGCCAGTGGATAAAGATAGTGGGCACTATCCAAAGCTTTTACGCCCTTTTTACTGCGCTCGAATAAGGCGCCGCCAAGCTCTTCCTCTAACTGTTTAAGCCCAGCGGAAAGCGAGGGTTGACTCACATAACAACGTGTTGCCGCCGCGGTAATATTGTTTTCTTCATAAATTGCGATAAAAAAGCGTAATAAGCGTAAATCTACCATCAGCCTTCACCAGTCTGCCCAGCATATGTCATAGGAAAATCCTATCATATCCAGTGGGAATAAGTATTTTCCAGCCTAAAAATCCCCATCTATACTGATGAACAAGCTAGATATTGCTCAATTAACCATATTCTTCGCAGATAAAGATAGGAAACTCAAATGACAAAGCCCAATAAATCCCTCGTTGTGATCACAGGCGCTTCATCTGGTATTGGCGCAGCTATCGCTAAAAGTTTTAGTGCTGCCGGACACCCACTCTTACTGTTAGCGCGCCGCGTCGAGGCAATGCAAGCCCTTGCTTTACCAAACAGTTTATCCATCAGCGTTGATGTAACCGATGCAGACGCTATCAAGGCGGCGATTAATCAAGCGGAAGCACAGTTTGGCCCCGTAGGCTGCCTTATCAACAACGCTGGCGTCATGTTGCTTGGGCAAATTGATACTCAAGATCCTAACGAATGGAGTCGCATGCTCAATATCAATGTGATGGGCGTACTCAATGGTATCCATGCGGTTTTAGCCGGAATGAAGGCCCGCAAAACAGGCACCATTATCAACATCAGCTCAGTGGCGGGACGTAAGACCTTCCCCAACCATGCGGCTTATTGCGCGACTAAATTTGCCGTGCATGCCTTAACCGAAAACATCCGCGAAGAAGTGGCAATGGACGATGTACGCCTAATCACTATTGCACCAGGAGCGGTCGAGACAGAACTCTTAAGCCACACCACGGATGATGCTATCAAAGCGGGTTACCATGATTGGAAAACACAAATGGGCGGGGTGATTGCCCCCGAAAACGTTGCCGCAGCAGCATTATTTGCTTGGCAACAGCCGCAAAATGTCTGTGTACGTGAGATAGTGTTAGCGCCGACACGCCAGCAACCTTAAGCGACTTACTTGGCGCGACCTCGCCAGAATCATGGGTGAAACGCAGTGTGCGAGTGCCGCTGCGTTAAAAAATTTAAAACTCAGTCAAGCGTTATCAACACCTAGTAGACAAAATCTCCCCCTCCATACAGCGAAAATGGAGCTAAATCATTCCGAATAACTACTTTAGATATTGCAAATTTTACAAAGTGTTAACTCGATCACTATCCATTTTCAGACCTTTACAACCTTAAATTCACTCTATTACACAAAACACTAATTTAGCTGTAAAAACAACCTGTTGTTTTTGAAAATGTAAATATCTGTCAAAGTCACTCCCTCATCAGTCAATTAGATTTTTATCAATGAAATTTTTATCAATTAGATTTTTTTAATGGAAGTGATATACCTCAAATAAACATCCCATCACCTTTGATAAATTTATTCACAAGGTGGAAGCAATAGCCACATTCCACCAACAAAGTCATGTGAATGACAATTAAGAAAGGATGAGATGATGAAAACTTCAACTAAGATCGCAATTGCCGTCGCACTAATTAGCAGCTTAGGCCTTCAAGCCTATGCCGCCGAAGGGGGTAATCCTAAAAAAGGGAAACACCTCTATAAAAAAGAATGTAAAGCCTGCCATAGCCAAGGTGGTGAAGGTGGCGAGCTAACCCCAATGAGCAAAACCATGAGCCAATGGGATCGCTTCTTCGACAAAGATAAACACAAACTCAAACCTGAGGTATTCAACGGCCTCACCGAGCAAGATCTCAAAGATATACAGCAATTTCTGTATGACCATGCCGCCGACTCGGAGCAACCGCAAACCTGCGGTTAATTGCTGCTAAGCCTAAATCAAAGGGATAACTGCAGGCCTGCAACTGTAAGTTAACCCATTGAAATAAAAACCAAGCCCAATAAGAGAAAAATGGGGAGCACACCTCAGGGCCTCCTGTTGGGTAAATTTGGCACAGAGCCTTGAGCCAGTGCCAGCGGAACACTCAGGGAGAAACCCTATGCGTACACGTACACTCATTTCGATATTGGTTGCTAATGCGCTGTTTATGTCCGGCCAAACCTTTGCCGAAGCCAACGAAACGCCAGCCGACACCCCAAAAATGGCCGAGCTGAAACAACAGCTTGCCGATATCACCGAACAACTCGATGATCTCAATAGCCGTGTCGATAAAACCGAACGCCACACCTCGTTAGACCGCCTTGAAATCACTGGCGACTTTAGAACCAAGGCCCACTCACTGCATTACCGCGATGTTGTTTGGAACCCCGCCATTAAGGTGGACTTTAATGACTTTGGCGCCAAGGCCATGTCCGGCGCCTTTGGGATGCCAAACGATCCTAACTCGCCACTCGGCCAGATGATGCAAGCCAATCCCGATCTGGCCGCCGCCTTTCAAAATGGCATGTTACAGGGCGTCATGCCCTACGTACTGGCACAGCAAAATATCCAAGATATTGATAATGATATCTTTTATACCACTCGCCTGCGGTTAAATCTTAAGGCCAAGGTATGGGATAACGTCAGCTTTGCCGGTCGTCTGAGCATGTACAAAAACTGGGGCGACTCCACCGGCGTACAAGTGTTCGACTCTTGGCGCTCATTCACAATGGATGGCACCAGCAGCGGCAACACCAGTGGTGACTGGCTGCGGGTCGAGCGCGCCTATTTCGACTGGAAAAACATCAACGGCTCCGAGTTTTACCTCTCCATTGGCCGCCGCCCATCTACCTATGGCCCACCAAGCCACTACCGTGAAAACGAACTGCGTGGCGGTACGCCTTCAGGCCATTTAGTTAACTTTAACTTCGACGGTGCCACCTTAGGCTACAACCTAGGGGAAATCACTGGCGTTGAGGGGCAAGTGGTTCGCTTCTGTTATGGCCAAGGCTTTGAATCCCAATGGGGTAATGGCGAAATGTTTGGCGATATCGTTACCAAAGATACTCATCTCGGTGGCTTTAATATCGATGCTATTAACGATGGTACTAACTTCCTGCAATTCACCCTGTTTGGTGCCAAAGACGTCAACGATGGCTTTAAAGGCACAATGGCCTTCCCGACCCAACTGGCAGGCATTTTTGCCCCCACCATGTACCAAGATATGCAAAAGTTTGACAACTTTAACTTTGTCACCCGAGTGCAACCTAGCGGCGTCATTGGTGATATGTACCTTGGCGGCATTGGCTTTGCACGGGAAGAAGCTAACGATATCAAATGGTTTGCGTCACTAGGCTGGACGCGCGCAGAGCCAAATGGCAATGCCGGCATGTTCGGCGGCATGTTATCCGATGCGGTGTTTGAAGCTGAGCTCAACAGCACAGGGACCGAAATCATCATGGTGCCGAAAACCAGCGATGATACCGATACTAAAGATGGTTATGGCATCTATGTGGGTATTCAAATCCCCGCCCCCTACGGCAAATTCGGTTTGGAATATAACTATGGTTCCGAATACTGGACGCCCTTCACCCAAGCTCAAGATGACCCTATTGGCAGCAAGTTAGCCACCCGTGGCCACGTAGGCGAAGCCTATTACATCTTTGATATCAATCCCAAGATGTTTATCAAACTGGCCGGACTCTACTACGACTACGAATACACAGGTAGCGGCACGCCTGTGGGCGCACCACAAAAAATCGATGACGTGTTAGCGGGCTCAGCCTACTCAATGCTGCCGGTAGTCGATAAGGCCTTCGATGTGAACGCCTCACTAACTATTAACTTCTAACCTAGACGCCATTCAGCCCTCGGTATCACCGAGGGCAGGAGTACAGAATGAAAAAACTCATTGTTATTGCCTTGGCGGGTATGGCGTTGCATGCGCAGGCCGCTAATCCCCATAAAGAGGTCCTTAAAGGCCCCTTCGCAACCGGTTCTGAAGTCACGACTCAGTGCCTAACCTGCCACGAAGAACAAGCCACAGATATGATGAAAACCTCCCACTGGACATGGGAATTAGAACAAAAGCTCCCCGATAGAACCGTATTACGCGGTAAGAAAAACAGTATCAATAACTTCTGTGTGTCGATTTCCAGCAACGAGCCTCGCTGCACTAGCTGCCATGCAGGTTATGGCTGGAAGGACAGTAACTTTGATTTTAAAGACAAAACCAAAGTGGATTGCCTTGTCTGCCACGACACCACTGGCACCTATGTGAAAGATCCCGCCGGTGCAGGTGAACCCATGGCAAAACTCGATCTGGCGAAGATCGCGCAAAACGTGGGTGAACCCGTGCGGGATAACTGCGGTAGCTGCCATTTCTATGGTGGCGGTGGTGATGCGGTCAAGCACGGGGATCTCGACTCTTCTATGGCCTATCCCGATAAAGCCACCGATGTGCATATGGACAGCGACGGCAATAACTTCCAATGCCAAAACTGTCATACCACTGAAAAACATAAAATTTCGGGTAATGCTATGGGGGTATCTCCAGGCGGTATCGACCATATAGGTTGTGAGAACTGCCACGAGAGCGCGCCGCACAGCAACAAAAAGCTCAATACCCATACCGCAACCGTGGCCTGCCAAACCTGCCATATTCCATTCTTCGCTAAGAATGAGCCCACCAAAATGCACTGGGATTGGTCAACTGCGGGTGATGATAAACCTGAGACCGTAGATCAATACGGCAAACACACCTATCAGAAGAAAAAGGGTGACTTTGTGTGGGAAAAAATGGTCAAGCCACAGTACGCTTGGTACAACGGCACCGCAAACGCTTATATGGCGGGGGACAAGATGGACCCGAAAGTCGTCACCAAGCTGACCTACCCTATGGGCGACATTAACGACGCTAAAGCCAAGATTTATCCCTTTAAGGTACATACAGGTAAGCAGATTTACGACAAAAAACTCAATATCTTTATCACCCCGAAAACCTACGGCAAAGGCGGATATTGGAGCGAGTTTGATTGGAATTTAGCGGCGAAACTGGGTATGGAAGCCAATCCAACTATGTTGGAAAAAGGCATCAAATACAGTGGTGAATATGACTTTGCTGCCACTGAAATGTGGTGGCGTATCAACCATATGGTATCACCAAAGGAACAAGCCCTTAACTGTAATGACTGCCACAACAAAGGCACTCGTCTAGATTGGCAAGCCTTGGGCTATCAAGGCGACCCGATGAAAAACAAACAAGGCCCTAAACACAAACAACAATAATCGTACTGACTCGCTGAAAGCCTATCCGAGGCTAAAGCGATTATCGCTTCCCTGCAACCTTCGAGAGCTGATGCCGTTGGCTAAGCTCTCTTTTTACCTCACAACATCGCCTTAATTCGAGCTAATAGATGAGTAGATGCAACCAACAAATTCGTGACTTGCCTGAGTGAGTATGATGTCACCACCGCAAGACTTACATTTTATCTCACCCTACGGCGTTCAAGACCGTTGAATCCTAGAGTGTTACGACATACGGCTAGATGAATTGGTTATCTTTATAAATTGCGGTCAGTGGACAAAACTAGAGTCAAAGGTTTTCTGTTTAAAGAGACGTTCTCATTCAGCGGTAGAAGTCACAATAGTGTCTAAACGAGGCATTTCCAGTCGTTGTCGAGTTGATTAAGTCATATACCTTTGAAATTGAGTTGCAAGCCTCTTCTAATCAAATCTAGCGCGATAACGCTATTAGCCATGATGCAATACCCGCCTTTTGCTAGCACCAATCCGAATGCAAACCCGACGAGAAAAATAATCGCCTACTTTATTTTGCACCATGACTTGTTCATCCCCCACTATCACTACAAACCATGATGAAACTGTCTAACATCACTGAAAACACCATAACAACAGTAAACACGAGAAAAGCAAAACATTAACAATTATTCAAAATCAACATATTAAGACTAAGCTAAATAAGTAATAAAATTCACTTACTTGATGTTGTACACAACAAATTGTTAATGATAGTGTTAATTAGGATGTAGTTGCGGTTCTGATTTTCGTGATGAATGTAATGCTATATTAAGGTGTATGAAACATGATCGAATCTTTACGTCTATTGGCACAGCACAAATCATTTTCCGAGCTTTTGCTTTCATCCACCCTGATTAATGTGCTGTCACTGGCATTACCATTCACCATGCTACAAATCTATGACCGGATTTTACCCAATGAAGCCTATGGCACTGCCAGTGTATTAGCAATTGGCGTTGGGATCGCCATACTACTAGAGCTATTGTTGCGCTATACACGCAGTTGGTTGCTTGCTCTCAATGCTTCAAATTATGAACTGCAAACCACCACTCAATTTGTCGACCGACTAATGAAGGCGGATTACCATCACGTTGAGCAATTAGGATCAGGCAAAATACTCCAAGGTATCACCAGTATTGCAACCATGCGGGAGATTTACTCAGGGCAAGCTGCTGTTGCCTTAATGGATTTTCCATTTGTTATCATATTTTTAGCCTTAGTTGCCTATATTGGTGGGCCTTTAGTCTTTATCCCCATACTGGTTTGGGGGATAGCAGGCATTGGCGTGTGGCAAATAGGCAAAAAACTCTCCGTCGCCACCCGAGAACTCGCCATCAGCGATGATGAACGAACCCGTTTACTCATTTTAGTCTTATCAGGCTTAACGACTGCAAAGTCCCTAGCATTAGAATCGCGAATTACTTATGCCTACAAAAAAATCAACTACCAAAGGTTAGCGCAGCAAAATGAGGTTGATTGGCTATCATCCAAGTTACAAGAATGGATCCAAGGAGCCTCGCAGGCCACCACACTGGCACTGGTGCTGATTGGCTGTTTTGAAGTCTTAAATGGCGATCTAACAACAGGGGGATTAGCGGCATGTTCAATCCTTGCAGGCAGAGCCGTAGCGCCCTTAAGTGCAATCGGCAGTTTAAAAGCAAAGTTTGTTACCGCTCAGTCTGCGATGCAGGATGTTAATGAAATCATAGCCTCGCCGCCAGAATCCTTGAATGGCACTCAGGTTTACCACCAAAAATTACCCTCTGGCCCTATTGAATTTGAACAGGTATCAGCACAACAAACGGGGGCAAAGCTTAAGCACATTAACCTGACTATCCCCGCGGGTAGCCTTGTCACTGTCACTTCAAATCCACTCACACATGCCAGTTTATTATTAAGTACCGTGGGCGGTTATCATCAAGTATCTGAGGGGACGATCAAAATCGACTCCATCCCACTGACTGAACATGACCCGCTTGAGTATCGTCAATCTATTAGCTATGTGCCGCCATGGGCAACGTTATTTGCAGGATCGATTTTGGATAACCTGACTCTGTTTCGCCATGAGCGAGAAGCCTATGCCATGGTTCTCGCAGACAAACTGGGCTTATCTGCCACGATTGCGCAGTTACCTGCGGGTTATCAAACCTTAGTGGGTAATAATGACAACCAAATGCTCAATCAAGGGGCTATCAAACTCATCACCATTGTCAGAGCGCTTGCACAATCCCCTTCGATACTGTTACTCGACGAGCCTATGGTCTCCCTCGATGCAGACTCCCAGCAACGCCTACTCGCTTTGTTACTCGAACTCAAAAACCACATAACCCTCATTGTGGCCTCCTATTTTACGGAAATTACGGCGATCAGTGACTATCGTATCCATATTTCATCGCAAGGGGATGCAACTATGTCGTCAAATGGGGAACTTTAGCAATGCATAACCAAGCGCAGTCTGTCCCAAATTTAAAATCCCTATTAGTCACACTATTTAATCAACTAGGACTTAATGCCCAAGCTAAGAATATTGAACGCAGCGCGTTAGTCGATGATGCGAGTTACTTAGATGCGTATGTTTTATTCAAAAAACATCATGTTGTGGCCGACCTACGCTCTATTGATCCTGAAATGCTCAGCCATACAATCTATCCGTTCTTGATCCTACCTGAAGAGGGGGAACCGCAAATTGGGCGTCGAAACCAGCACATCTTTGAGTATTTAGGCCCACACCATCAATGGCAGCCACTCACACTCCCTTCTGATGGGAAAGTTTTTATTATTAATAGCCTACCGTCTATCAATCAAAAAAGGAGTCGCTTTGCCAGCCAGTTTAAGCAGCAAAAAAAATGGTTCAAACCCGTTTTTTTATTAAGCCTCATCTCCAGCTTAACCGGATTAGCGATACCGCTTTTTACAATGGCGGTATACGACAGAGTGATAGGAGGACAAGCCCCTGATATTTTGCCGGGGATCGCAATTGGTGCATTGCTTGCCTTAAGCATTTTTATTGCAAGCCGATTGCTGCGCGCCAAAGTGCTGGCCAGTGCAAGCAATAAATTAGCGCGAGATCTGTCAGCCGTATCCTTTAATCAACTCCTCAGTATGCCCTTGATGATGCTATCCCGAGTGGGACTATCAAATCATTTAGCGCGACTACGTAATGCCGAAAAGGTGAGAGGATTGCTGTCTGGCCCCAGCGGAGCCGGGCTGATTGATTTGCCCTTTACGATAGTGGCGCTAATTGCCATCACCGTTCTCAGTGGTTGGTTAGTATTAGTGCCACTTTGTATGCTCATTCTGTTTTACCTCGTCATGAAAGCCCTAAACCGTTTTACCCAAGCCGCCAGCCCAACCATCAGCAGTGACTACCAAAACAGCCTCAATGAACTAGCCAAGAATGTATTAGAGCTCAAAACCGCAGGGGAAACCGAAGGCTGGTACGCGGATTTTATCCGTCGCTGCCGCGAGCACTGCCGTCAACAGTTTATATATGCCAAACGTAATGGACTTAATGCGGCAGTTGCCCATGCTATGGGGCTAATGACAGCCTTAGTTACCGTGTTTTGTGGCATTTTTTTAGTGTTAAATCAAAGCATATCACCCGGCGCGTTAATCGCCTGTGGTATGTTAATTTGGCGCATTACAGGCCCTGCTCAATTAGCATTTTCTTCAATGCCTAAAATTAACATGATAACCAACACTATCACCCAGTTTGATCGTTTTATGGAAGTAACGACCGAATTTAATCAACTCCGACTCGACGGACCCAACTTAAATAAAGCGCCATCACTTAGCTTTAAACATGTCACCCTTCGCTACACTGCAGAAGCAGAGCCTGCACTCTCTGGCGTCACATTTGATGTAGAAGCAGGAGAGACCGTCGCCATTATCGGCCCGAATGGCAGTGGTAAAACGACCTTATTGCTGGCAGCTATAGGCGTGATAGATACACAGGCCGGCTTTGTGACTTTAGATGGCAAAAACCTGAAACAATTTGACCCCGAAGCGTTACGCCAATGGGCCGCATTCAGCCCAACCCACACCGAGCTACTGCCAGGATCGTTAGCAGACAACTTACGTTTGGCGAAACCCGATGCCACCGATGAGGAGTTATGCCAAGCCCTGTATGAGGCTGGAGGCGACGCTTTAAAAGAGGTGCTCGGTGGCGATTTACATCGTAGTTTATCTGCACAGGGGGCCAATATGTTTTCAGTGGTTGGTAGCGGCTATATCAGCCTGGCTCGAGCTCTGTTAAAAAAATCACCTTTGCTTGTCATGGATGAACCCATAGCCAATCGCAATCCTTTTGCGAAAAAAACCTTTATCGAGACCTTAACCAAGTTAAAGGGCAAAACGACTATTTTGTTTACTAGCCATGATCAAGAACTGATCCAGCATGCTGATAAGGTCGTTATCTTAAATAAAGGCACAGTGGTTTATGCCGGCCCTATTCCAAACAAACCCACAGCAAGCGATGAAACCCAATTAATGGCTAGTATGGAGATAACTCTCAATGAATGATCGTCAACTTAACCATCGTTCTTTGCCAGAACATGAGTTCACTCAAGCCATTGAAACACCAGCAGAAAAACGCATCGTCAAACAAATCACTTATTTTATTGCGGGTTCAGTGTTCATTATGTTTGTTTGGTCACTGCTCACCGATATTGAAGAAATTGCCAAAGCGAAAGGCCAAGTTATCCCCCTTGGACATCAACAAGTAATTCAAAGTTTTTCTGGAGGAACCTTAGCCTCTATCTTGGTTTCTGAAGGAGATTTAGTGAAAAAAGGTGATGTTCTCGCCAACTTTATCGCTATTGATAGCCAAGCTGCCGCTGAAGAGCTGGAAAGTAAACAAGCTAATCTAGTGCTCAAAATTGAGCGTTACAGTGCTTTTATCGAGTCAAGAGAAGCCAACTTTGATGCCTATGTTGAAAGTCATCCCAATCTTGTGAAAGGACATATTAGTGATCTCGAACGGATGAATAATGAAAAACAAGCCATCATTCAATCTTCTCTCGCTGAAATCGCTAAATCTCAGGCTGAGCTGGCAAGTCTTGAGCAAGAAATTCCGCCACTTAAACATCAAATTAATTCGGCCCAACAAACCATCAATATGATGGAGTCCATCAAAGAATCGCAGGCAGTCTCTAAGCTCACGATGTTGGAATCTCAACAAAAATTAGACTCCTATATACGTGAGCTAAAAGGTATGGAAGGTAAACAGCAAGTATTGGCGCGGGATATTGAAAATCTTCAACGACAGTTGGAGCAAAAGGAAGCCACATTATTTAAAGAAGTGGGTGAAGCACGCACAGATGCACAGGCTGAATTATTGGGGATTACGGCACGTTTAAAATCCTCCGATTCGCAGGTGCAACAAAACACCATCACCTCCCCCGTTGATGGCATTATTCAATCGATTCCTAACACCTCATCAGGGAGTGTGATTCAACCTGGAGGCACCGTTGCGGTGATCGTTCCCACCACGCCAACAGCTCTACTAGAGGCCAAACTCTCCCCTCGGGATATTGGCTTTGTCAGTGTTGGACAAAAAGCACGCATAAAAATTGATGCTTTTGATTACAGTCGCTACGGGGCACTCGATGGGATCGTCAAACGTATCTCCCCAAGCACAGATGCAGATGAAAAAGGCGGCGTCTTTTACAAAGTACAAATCTCGATTGATAAGCCCTACTTTGGCGAACGACCCGATAAGTTGGAACTGATCCCCGGTATGACAGGTGAAGCGGATATTATCACTGGGGATAAAACCGTCTTCCAATACCTGTGGAAACCCGTATTTACCAATGTGACTGAAGCCTTTGGTGAACGCTAGGAAGCACTAACTATGAGCCCAAAAAAACCATTAACGCTCTCAACCGCAAAACGTAAAAGTCGAATTTCAGCAAAACTCGCCAAAAAGTCTGAAATTGCCGCTAAAAAACTTGATAAAGATGTCGCCAAACTCAAGGCGAAGGAATTTAGAGAGAGCGAAGTCCAAAACTCTGCAACCCCAGATATTGTGGCAACTCAGTCTTGGCGCTTAGCCACGCATGCTACAACGCAGCTTGCTAATACCGAACAATCGACAGAGCAAAAAGCTAATGCGCAATCGACTACGGCAGATATTGATAACCGCCATTCAACTACACAGACAGCAAGCACTGATCCTGAAAAAACCTTGCTAGAACAACAGCAGCAAGCAAATGCAGCTGAAACCCAAACCTTCCCTAAGTTCCAAGATTATGGCTCGAGTGAATCAACCCATTTAGGGCAAGGTCCGCATTTTGACGACACACAGCATCCACTTGTTACCCTCAGCCAACTGCCTGAAATTGGAGATATTAAGCAGCAGATTGAACCGACAGCATTAACGGTATCAATGGCGAGAACCACATTGACTCAAAGTGTGCGTCCTCCGATTATTAGCACTGAGCAACATCACACACCACTGAGCATTGACGAACAAGTCACCCATCAATCTATTAAAGAAGATGCCCCAGCGGCGAGCATCTCAGGCAAACTGCATGCCCATGGTGAAGCAATAACGTCACTCCAATGGACAGTCGCAGAACATCAAGGCCAATTTGGTCGCCTTGATATCGATCCAATCACTGGCGAGTGGCATTACCAACTCGATAACAATGCGCCTAAGACTGATGGATTAGCCGAAGGTGAGCATCAAACCGAACAATTTACGGTTACTGTCAGCGGTCCCAATGGCGAACAAGTAAGCACTATCATCGTCATCGATGTCGAAGGCAGTAACGATCTGCCCCAAATTTTAGGATCGCACCTCGCTAGCACTAATGCGGCGGACGCCTTGCAGACAGTGATGGGGCAACTACGCAGTGTCGATCCCGATCATAACGATGTAATCACTTGGGCTGTGCTTGATGGACAAGGTCAATATGGCCAACTAAGCATCAATCCACTCACGGGCCAATGGCAATACCAACTAAATAACCATGCAAACGCCACACTTGCTCTAGTCTCTGGTCAACAGGTAACGGAAACCTTTACCGTCACCGCAACCGATCAATCAGGCCATCCAGTAAGCCAACAAGTCAGTATTCAAGTGAATGGCGCTGATGATGCCGCTATCATTCAAGGCGAGATGACAGGTTTAGTGACGGAAGATACTCAGACGATCAACGGTCAATTAACGGTATCAGGCCAATTAAGCATCCAAGATCCAGATAAGGATCAAGCGCATTTTTCGGCAGATTCATTACAAGGACAATTTGGCTATCTCACGATCGATGTAAACGGCCATTGGATCTACAACGCTGATAACACCCAAGCAACCATTCAGAGCCTTAGATCGGGTGAACATCTAACCGATACTTTTATCATCCACAGCGCCGATGGCACCGCGCAAAACATCACGGTCACGATTAACGGGACCGATGATAAGGCCGAAATATCAGGTACAACCTCGGCCTCACTCACTGAAGATAGTGACACATACCAAGGCATGCTTAGAGCTAATGGCAACCTTACCATTACAGATAACGACCACGGACCACACTTATTTACTGCGACCGAGCAATCTGGTCAGTTTGGCACCCTCACCATTGATGAATTAGGCCACTGGACCTACATCGCAGATAACTCGCAAACGGCAATTCAAGCACTCAAAACAGGAGAATCCATCACTGATACCCTTGTGGTACAAACCCAAGATGGCACACAGCAAACCATCTCCATCACCATTCATGGTACCGATGATCACTCTGTGATTAGGGGCACATCAGTGGTGAGAGTGTTTGAAGACAAACGCCTTTCTCAAGGACAACTCCATACAGATGGTCAACTCTGGGTCAGCAATCCCGATACCGGACGAGCAGGATTTGCAGCCGAACAGCGCCAAGGTCAATTCGGCGTATTATCCATCAATAGCGATGGTCATTGGACCTACATAGCAGACAACAACAATCCCAGCATACAAGCTCTCAAACATGGCGAATTCGTAACTGAAACCCTGTTTGTAAAAGCGTTGGATGGAACGACCCAAAAGATCGAGATTTTGATCAAAGGCGCTGATGATAAAGCGATTATCGGTGGAACCGACACTGCAACGCTTGTCGAGGATCAATCTGTCCAGCATGGGCAATTACAGGCACACGGCACATTAACTATAACCGATCCCGATGCAGGCCAAGCCCAGTTCGCGGCACTAACCGATGTCACAGGCAGTGCTGGCTACGGACATTTCAGCATAGACGCTACCGGTAACTGGACCTACACAGTAGATAACACACTAACAGCCATTCAGCAGCTCAATACCGGTGAGCGCCTCACTGATAGCCTGACAATATCGAGTGCAGACGGCACAAACCACACACTAACAGTGACGATAACGGGCAGCGACGATGCACCAGTAGTGGCTCAAAGCTTGGTCACAACGACTGCAACGGAAGATACTGCCTTCAGCTTCAGCATTCCTGCGGGCACCTTTGCCGATATCGATACCGGCGATACATTGATTTTGAGCACCGGCAGCTTGCCGGCCTGGCTGCACTTCGATGCGGCTACAGGCACCTTCTCGGGTACGCCCACCAATGGCGATGTGGGCACAACACACGTCACTCTCACTGCAACCGACAGCAGCGGCGCAAAAGTGAGCACCACCTTTGAGCTCACCGTGAACAACACCAACGATGTGCCCACGCTGAATCCGATTGCCACGGTGCACACCACCGAAGATGGCGCACAGGTCACCGGGCAGTTCACCGCGACGGATCCCGACAGTGGCGATACGCTCACCTTCAGTATCGCGCAGCCAGTGGATGGTCTCTCCGTCAACACCGACGGCAGTTGGCGCTTCGACCCCAGTCATGCCAGCTACCAGCACCTGGCAGCCGGCCAGACGCTGACGCTCACCATTCCTGTTACAGTGACCGATGCCGCTGGCGCGACCAGCTCCCAGGACTTAGTAATCAAGCTCAACGGCAGCAACGATGGCGCGACTATCGGCGGAGTCAGCACTGGCAGTGCCAAAGAAGACAACGCCCAGATCACCACCGGCCAGCTCAGTGTGGCCGATGTGGACGATGGTGAAGCACACTTCGTAGCGCAGACCGACACGGCTGGCACTTACGGCCACTTTAGCCTGAGTGCAGACGGCCGATGGAGCTACCAGCTCGACAACAGTAAGCCAGAAATCCAGCAGCTCAGCGAAGGACTGATGCTGCACGAAAACTTCACAGTACATAGCGCCGACGGCACGACTCACACGATTTCCGTCGATATCGTCGGCACGAACGATGCGCCAGTGCTTGCAGCGCAAAGCCAATCGGTCAGCGAAGATGGCTCGTTGCTCACTGGCCAGATGGTGGCTACTGATGTGGATACCGGTGACACACTTACCTTCAGTCTCGCCAATGCGGTCGATGGCTTTACGCTTAACGCCGATGGCAGCTACAGCCTCGATCCATCCAATGCGGCTTATCAACATCTGCCCGCTGGCCAGACTGAGACGCTCTCTATCCCCATCACAGTCACCGACAACGCTGGCGCAACTAGCACTGCGAATTTGACGATTACGCTCACAGGCAGCAACGATGGCGCCGTCATCAGCGGCACAGATGCCAGCGCAGTCACCGAAGACACCCAGCTCACAACCCAAGGCCAACTCACGGTCACCGATATCGACGACCAGGAGTCGGCCTTCACGGCGCAAGCGAACACCGCGGGCAGCTACGGCAGCTTCACGCTGGCGACCGATGGCCATTGGACCTACACGCTGGACAACAAGAACATTGCGGTCCAGGCCCTTGGCCAGAACGCCACCCTGACCGACAGCCTGACCGTGCAGTCGGTGGACGGCACGGCCCACACCGTCACCGTCACCATCAACGGCCATGATGATGGCGCCGTGATTGCAGGTGTCGATAGCGGCACAGTCACTGAAGACAGTAACGTGACTACTGGAAAAATCACCACGTCTGGACAACTGACAATCACCGACTCGGATGCGGGGCAGAACCATTTCACCGCACAAACCAATGTGGCGGGCAGTTATGGCACGTTCAGCCTCGACGCCGACGGCCAGTGGCACTACAGCGCCGACAACAGCCAAACCGCTATTCAGCAACTCAAGGCGGGCGAAACCCTCACCGACAGCCTCACCGTCCAGTCTGTGGGCGGCACGACCCACACTGTCACTATCACAATTACCGGCAGCAATGATGCGCCGGTACTTATCGCGCAAAGCCAATCGGTCAGCGAAGATGGCACCCAACTCAGCGGGCAGATGGTGGCTACCGATGTGGATACGGGTGACACACTCACTTTCAGTCTCGTCAATTCGGTAGATGGCTTTACGCTCAACGCCGATGGCAGCTATAGCTTTGACCCCAGTAACGCGGCCTACCAACACCTGGCAGCTGGCCAGACGCAGACGCTGACCATTCCGGTCAGCGTGACCGACAGTGAGGGGGCGACCGTCACCCAGCAGTTGGTTATCACCGTCACAGGCAGCAACGATGGCGCCATCATTAGTGGCACAGATGCCAGCGCAGTCACCGAAGACACCCAGCTCACAACCCAAGGCCAACTCACGGTCACCGATATCGACGACCAGGAGTCGGCCTTCACGGCGCAGGTCAAAACCGCAGGCAGCTACGGCAGCTTCACGCTGGCGGCCGATGGCCATTGGACCTACACGCTCGATAACAGTCTCCCAGCAGTCCAGGCCCTTGGCCAGAACGCCACACTGACCGACAGCCTGACCGTGCAGTCGGTGGACGGCACGACACACAAAGTCACCGTCACCATCAACGGCCATGATGATGGCGCCGTGATTGCGGGGGTCGATAGCGGCACCGTCACTGAAGACAGTAACGTCAAAATCAGCGGTCTGATTTCGTTCTCCAGCACATTGACCGTGAGCGACATTGATACTGGCGAAGCCCGCTTTCCGCTACAACAGGGTGCTGGCAGCCTCGGCCTAGGCAACTTCTTGCTCGCACCGACTGGGGGCTGGGGTTACAGCGTCGACAACAACCTGCCGGAAATTCAACAGCTAAAAGCGGGCCAGACTCTGGTTGAGACATACACTTTCCACAGCGCCGATGGAAGTCAGCACACCGTCACCGTCACAATCACCGGCAGCAACGATGCGCCGGTACTTACCGCGCAGCGCCAATCGGTCACGGAAGACGGCACCAAACTCAGTGGGCAGATGGTGGCTACTGATGTGGATACCAGCGACAGCCAAACCTTTAGCACCACAGCCCAGACGGCTGGCTTTACGCTCAACGCCGATGGCAGCTACAGCTTCGACCCAACTGATGCGGCTTATCAACACCTGGCCGCCGGCCAGACTGAGACGCTCACAATCCCCATCACAGCCACCGACAGCGCTGGCGCAACTAGCACTGCGAACCTGACGATTACGCTCACAGGCAGCAACGATGGCGCCGTCATCAGCGGCACAGATGCCAGTACAGTCACCGAAGACACCCAGCTCACGACTGGTGGCCAACTCACGGTCACCGACATCGACGACCAGGAGTCGGCCTTCACGGCGCAGGCGAACACCGCAGGCAGCTACGGCAGCTTCACGCTGGCGGCCGATGGCCGCTGGACCTACACGCTGGACAACAAGAACAGTGCGGTTCAGGCTCTTGGCCAAAACGCCACACTGACCGACAGCCTGACCGTGCAGTCGGTGGACGGCACGACCCACACCATCACAGTAACCATCAACGGCCATGATGATGGCGCCGTGATTGCGGGGGTCGATAGCGGCACCGTCACTGAAGACGCCAACCTGACGGCTGGCCAGCTCGAAACCCGTGGACAACTGACAATCAGCGACCCAGATGCGGGCCAGGACCACTTCACTGCACAAACCCATGTGGCGGGCAGTTACGGCACGTTCAGCCTCGACGCCGACGGCCAGTGGAACTACAGCGCCGACAACAGCCAAACCGCAATCCAGCAACTCAAGGCGGGCGAAACCCTCACCGACAGCCTTACCGTCCAATCAGTGGGCGGTACGACCCACACAGTGACCATCACCTTAACTGGCAGCAACGACGCGCCGGTGCTTACCGCGCAAAGCCAATCGGTAACCGAAGATGGCTCGTTGCTCACGGGCCAGATGGTTGCTACGGATGTGGATATCGGTGACACACTTACCTTCAGCCTCGCCAATGCGGTCGATGGCTTTACGCTCAACGCCGATGGCAGCTATAGCTTCGATCCATCCAATGCGGCTTATCAACACCTTGCCGCAGGCCAGACGCAGACGCTCACCATTCCGGTCAGCGTGACCGACAGTGCGGGGGCGACCGCCACCCAGCAGTTGGTTATCACCGTCACAGGCAGCAACGATGTGCCAGTACTCACCGCGCAAAGCCAATCCATCACAGAAGATGGGGCCAAACTAACCGGGCAGATGGTGGCTAAGGATGTGGATACGGGTGACAGCCAAACCTTTAGCTCCACCGCCCAGACGGCTGGCTTTACGCTCAACGCCGATGGCAGCTACAGCTTTGACCCAGCCAATGCGGCTTATCAACATCTGGCCGCTGGCCAGACGCAGACGCTCACCATTCCGGTCAGCGTGACCGACAGTGCGGGGGCGACCGCCACCCAGCAGTTGGTTATCACCGTCACAGGCAGCAACGATGGCGCCATCATCAGCGGCACAGATGCCAGTACAGTCACCGAAGACACCCAGCTCACAACCCAAGGCCAACTCACGGTCACCGACATCGACGACCAGGAGTCTGCCTTCACGGCACAAGCGAACACCGCAGGCAGCTACGGCAGCTTCACGCTGGCGGCCGATGGTCACTGGACCTACACGCTGGACAACAAGAACAGTGCGGTTCAGGCCCTTGGCCAAAACGCCACGCTGACCGACAGCCTGACCGTGCAGTCGGTAGACGGCACGACCCACGCCATCACAGTAACCATCAACGGCCATGATGACGGCGCCCTGATTGCAGGTGTCGATAGCGGCACAGTCACAGAAGACAGTAACGTGGCTACCGGAAAAATCACCACGTCTGGACAACTGACAATCAGCGATCCGGATGCAGGCCAAGACCATTTCACCGCACAAACCAATGTGGCGGGCAGTTATGGCACGTTCAGCCTCAACGCCGACGGTCAGTGGCGCTACAGCGCTGACAACAGCCAAACCGCTATCCAGCAACTCAAAGCCGGTGCCACGCTCACCGACAGCTTCACCGTTACCAGCGCCGATGGCACCAATCATACCGTCACAGTGACCCTCACTGGCAGCAACGACGCGCCAGTGCTCACCGCGCAAAGCCAATCCGTGACGGAAGACGGCAGCCGCCTCAGCGGTCAGATGGTCGCCACCGATGTGGATCAGGGCGACACCTTGCACTTCAGCATTGGCACCCGCGTCGCGGGCTTCACCCTGAACGCCGATGGCAGCTACAGCTTTGACCCCAGTAACGCGGCCTACCAATACTTGGCCCAAGGCCAGACGCAGACGCTCACCATTCCGGTCAGCGTGACCGACAGCACTGGCGCAACTAGCACTGCGAACCTGACGATTACGCTCACCGGCACCAACGACGGCGCAACCCTCACCGATCACGGCACGCCCGGCCAGATCAAGGAAGATCTGCACACCGCCATCGAAGGCCATCTCAGCGTGCGCGATGTGGACAGTGGCGAAGGCCTCTTCCCTGCCCAGCAAGGCGCGGGCCTGAGCGGTTACGGCAGCTTTGTTCTGACCCCGCAGGCCAACGGCCAGGCCTATTGGCGCTACAGCGTCGACAACAGCAAGACTGAGATCCAGCAGCTTGGCGAAGGCCAGCTCCTGCACGACAGCTTCACCGTACATAGCGCCGACGGCACCACTCACACGATTTCCGTCGATATCGTCGGCACGAACGATGTGCCAGTACTCACCGCGCAAAGCCAATCTGTAACCGAAGATGGCTCGTTGCTCACGGGCCAGATGGTCGCTACGGATATGGATACCGGTGACACACTCACCTTCAGCCTCGCTAATTCGGTAGATGGCTTTACGCTCAACGCCGATGGCAGCTATAGCTTTGACCCCAGTAACGCGGCCTACCAACACCTTGCCGCAGGCCAGACTCAGACGCTCACCATTCCGGTCAGCGTGACCGACAGTGCTGGCGCAACTAGCACTGCGAATTTGACGATTACGCTCACTGGCAGCAACGATGGCGCCCTCATCAGCGGCACAGATACTGGCGCGGTCACCGAAGACACCCAGCTCACAACCAGTGGCCAACTCACGGTCACCGATATCGACGACCAGGAGTCAGCCTTCACGGCACAGGTCAAAACCGCGGGCAGCTACGGCAGCTTCACGCTGGCGGCCGATGGCCACTGGACCTACACGCTGGACAACAAGAACAGTGCAGTCCAGGCCCTTGGCCAGAACGCCACGCTGACCGACAGCCTTACCGTGCAGTCGGTGGACGGCACAACCCACACCATCACCGTCACCATCAACGGCCATGATGACGGCGCAGTGATTGCTGGCGTGGACAGCGGCGCAGTCACTGAAGACAGTAACGTGACTACTGGAAAAATCACCACGTCTGGACAACTGACGATCAGCGATCCGGACGCGGGCCAGGACCACTTCACCGCACAAACCCATGTGGCGGGCAGCTATGGCAGCTTCAGCCTCGATCAAGCGGGGCACTGGACTTACGTCAGCGACAACAGCCAAACCGCTATCCAGCAACTCAAGGCGGGCGAAACCCTCACTGACAGCCTTACCGTCCAGTCTGTGGGCGGCACGACCCACACTGTCACTATCACAATTACCGGCAGCAATGATGCGCCAGTACTTACCGCGCAAAGCCAATCTGTAACCGAAGATGGCACCAAACTCAGTGGGCAGATGGTTGCTACCGATGTGGATACCGGCGACACACTTACCTTTAGTCTCGCCAATGCGGTCAATGGCTTTACGCTCAACGCCGATGGCAGCTATAGCTTTGACCCCAGTAACGCGGCCTACCAACACCTGGCAGCTGGCCAGACTGAGACGCTCACCATCCCCGTCACAGTGACCGACAGCACTGGCGCAACTAGCACTGCGAACCTGACGATTACGCTCACAGGCAGCAACGATGGCGCCGTCATTAGTGGCACAGATGCAGGTACGGTCATCGAAGACACCCAGCTCACGACCGGTGGCCAACTCACGGTCACCGATATCGACGACCAGGAGTCAGCCTTCACGGCGCAGGTCAAAACCGCAGGCAGCTACGGCAGCTTCACGCTGGCGGCCGATGGTCACTGGACCTACACGCTGGACAACAAGAACAGTGCGGTTCAGGCCCTAGGTCAGAACGCCACACTGACCGACAGCCTGACCGTGCAGTCGGTGGACGGCACAACCCACACCATCACCGTCACCATTAACGGCCATGATGACGGCGCCGTGATTGCTGGCGTGGACAGTGGCACCGTCACTGAAGACGCCAACCTGTCAGCAAGCCAGCTCGAAACCCATGGACAACTGACGATCAGCGATCCGGATGCAGGCCAAGACCATTTCACCTCACAAACCAATGTGGCGGGCAGTTATGGCACGTTCAGCCTCGATCAAGCAGGACACTGGACTTACGTCAGCGATAACAGCCAAACCGCTATCCAGCAACTAAAAGCCGACGCCACGCTCACCGACAGCCTCATCGTTACCAGCGCCGATGGCACCAATCATACCGTCACAGTGACCCTTACTGGCAGCAATGACGCACCAGTGCTCACTGCGCAAAGCCAATCCGTGATGGAAGACGGCAGCCGCCTCAGCGGTCAGATGGTCGCCACCGATGTGGATCAGGGCGACACCCTGCACTTCAGCATGGGCACCCGCGTCGCGGGCTTCACCCTGAACGCCGATGGCAGCTACAACTTTGACCCAAGCAATGCGGCCTACCAACATCTGGCCGCTGGCCAGACTGAGACGCTCTCTATCCCCATCACAGTCACCGACAACGCTGGCGCAACTAGCACTGCGAATTTGACGATTACGCTCACAGGCAGCAACGATGGCGCAATCATTAGTGGCACAGATGCCAGCGCAGTCACCGAAGACACCCAGCTCACAACCCAAGGCCAACTCACGGTCACCGATATCGACGACCAGGAGTCGGCCTTCACGGCGCAAGCGAACACCGCGGGCAGCTACGGCAGCTTCACGCTGGCAGCCGATGGCCACTGGACCTACACGCTCGATAATAGTCTCCCAGCAGTTCAGGCCCTAGGCCAAAACGCCACGCTGACCGACAGCCTGACCGTGCAGTCAGTGGACGGCACGACACACAAAGTCACCGTCACCATCAACGGCCATGATGATGGCGCCGTGATTGCAGGTGTCGATAGCGGCACAGTCACTGAAGACGCCAACCTGACGGCAGGCCAGCTCGAAACCCATGGTCAACTGACAATCAGTGACCCGGACGCGGATCAGGACCATTTCACCGCACAAACCCATGTGGCGGGCAGTTATGGCACGTTCAGCCTCGACGCCGACGGCCAGTGGCACTACAGCGCCGACAACAGCCAAACCGCTATCCAGCAGCTCAAAGCGGGCGAAATCCTCACCGACAGCCTTACCGTCCAATCAGTGGGCGGCACGACCCACACCGTCACTATCACAATCACCGGCAGCAACGATGCCCCAGTGCTTACCGCGCAAAGCCAATCTGTAACCGAAGATGGCTCGTTGCTCACTGGCCAGATGGTGGCCACGGATGTGGATACCGGTGACACACTCACCTTCAGTCTCGCCAATTCGGTAGATGGCTTTACGCTCAACGCCGATGGCAGCTACAGCTTCGATCCGTCCAATGCGGCCTACCAACACCTAGCCCAAGGCCAGACCCTGAACCTGACGATTCCGATCACGGTGACCGACAGCGCGGGCGCGAGCAGCACGCAGAACCTCAGCCTGAACCTGACTGGTACCAACGACGGCGCGGTGATTGGCGGTGACATTAGCGCCGCGACCACGGAGGACTCAACACAGGCAACCAACGGCCGACTGACCATCTCGGATATCGATGATGGTGAAGCCCACTTCCTGGCGCAAAGCAATACCGCCGGTACTTATGGCAGCTTCACGCTGCTGGACAATGGCCAGTGGAGCTATCAGCTCGACAACAGCAAGCACGAGGTACAAGCGCTCAAGGACGGCCAGCAGGTGACAGACACCTTCACCGTGACCAGCGCCGATGGCGGCCTGCATCAGGTGACCGTCACGATTACCGGCAAGAACGATGCCGCGGTCATCACCGGGGAGGATCACCAGACCCTGACCGAAGACCAGAACGTCAGCGGCGGCCAGCTCATCGCCCAAGGCCAGCTGCACGCCAGCACGCCGGACGCCGGTGGCGACCAGTTCACGCCCCTCTCAGACCTGGCCGGCAAGTTCGGCCATCTCTCACTGGGTGCGGATGGCCATTGGGTCTACAAGGCCGACAACAACAGCCCCGCCGTGCAGGCCTTGGGCGCGGGACAGAGCGCCACCGAGAGCTTCACCGTGCACAGCGCCGACGGTACGGCCCACACCCTGAGCCTGAGCATCCAGGGCGCCGACGAGATCCAGCACGACCTCTTGTCCAGCATCGTCAGCACGCTCAAGAGCAACGTGTTCCTGTTCAAACAGATCGGCAACGCGATCGACGCCAAGGATGCGGGCAGTCTGGGCAACGTGGTTCTCAGCTTCTACGGCGGCAACCCCCACGTGGTGGATGCGGATGGCCATGTGCTGGCCAGTGGCAGTAACAGGGGCATGTTCGGCTACGACATCGGCCTCGGTCAGGTGGTGGACTTGCTGAAGAGCCATCCGGGTGCGCGGCTGGTGTTGGACGGGCCGGTGGGCGGCTCCAGCGCCTTCTACTTGCATGACAGCGGTGACCAAGGGCAGCTGCACTTCGCCGGCAATGCGCGCTACAACGTGCATCAAAACACCTTGAGCAGTGTGCCCATCGACGGCCTGCCCACCCCCTTGAGCGCAGCGGGAGCCGTGCCCGATGCCAGCGACGCGCTGACCATCTCGGTCACCGACATCCGCGTCGATCACGCCGGCCAGCTGCAGACCAGCGGCCAGCTCGGCATCAGCGACGCCGATGCCGGCGAGAGCCACTTCAACGCGCAGCAGGAGGTGGCCGGCACCTATGGCAGCTTCAGCATCGATGCCAGCGGCCACTGGGTCTACAGCGTGGACAACGGCCAGTCGGCGGTGCAGAACCTGCAGGCCGGCGCCCAACTGACCGACAGCTTCCTGGTGACCAGTGCCGATGGCACCAGCCATGTGGTTTCGGTGGCGGTCTACGGCAAGAACGACGCCCCGGTGCTGTTCGCGCAAACCCAGTCGGTGAGTGAAGACGGCGCCCTGCTCAGCGGCCAGATGCAGGCCAGCGACGCGGATGCGGGCGACACCCTGAGCTTCCACATCGACCAGCCGGTGGCCGGCCTCACCCTGAACGCCGACGGCAGCTACAGCTTCGACCCGTCCAACGCGGCCTACCAGCACCTGGCCGCCGGCCGGACCGAGACGCAGACCATCCCGGTCACCGTGACTGACGGCGCCGGGGCCAGCAGCACTCAGAACCTGACGATTACGCTCACCGGCACCAACGACGGCGCCACCATCACTGACCACGGCACGCCCGGCCAGATCAAGGAAGACCAGCACACCGCCATCGAAGGCCACCTCAGCGTGGGCGATGTGGACAGCGGCGAAGGCCTCTTCCCGGCCCAGCAGGGCGCGGGCCTGAGCGGTTACGGCAGCTTTGTTCTGACCCCGCAGGCCAACGGCCAGGCCTATTGGCGCTACAGCGTCGACAACAGCAAGACTGAGATCCAGCAGCTTGGCGAAGGCCAGCTCCTGCACGACAGCTTCACCGTACATAGCGCCGACGGCACCACTCACACGATTTCCGTCGATATCGTCGGCACGAACGATGCGCCAGTGCTCACGGCACAAAGCCAATCGGTAACCGAAGATGGCTCGTTGCTCACGGGCCAGATGGTTGCCACAGATGTGGATACCGGTGACACACTCACCTTCAGCCTCGCTAATTCGGTAGATGGCTTTACGCTCAACGCCGATGGCAGCTACAGCTTCGAGCCAATTGACGCGGCCTACCAACATCTGGCTCAAGGCCAGACTGAGACACTGACCATTCCGGTCAGCGTGACCGACAGTGCAGGCGCAACCTCCACCCAGCAGCTGGTTATCACCGTCAGCGGCAGCAACGATGGCGCCGTCATCAGCGGCATAGATGCTGGCTCGGTCACCGAAGACACCCAGCTCACCACGGCGGGCCAGCTCACCGTCACCGACATCGATGATCAGGAAGCCGCCTTCACGGCGCAGACGAAGGCCGCTGGCAGCTATGGCAGCTTCACGCTCGCGGCGGACGGCCACTGGACCTACACGCTGGACAACACCAACCCGACTGTTCAAGCGCTCTCACAGACCGGCACACTGACCGACAGCCTCACTGTTCAGTCGGTCGACGGCACCACTCACCAGATCACCGTTACCATCAACGGCCATGATGATGGCGCAGTGATTGCGGGAGTGGACAGCGGCACCGTCACTGAAGACGCCAACCTGACGGCAGACCAGCTCGAAACCCATGGAAAACTGACAATCACCGACCCGGATACGGGCCAGGACCACTTCACCGCACAAACCAATGTGGCGGGCAGTTACGGCACGTTCAGCCTCGACGCCGACGGCCAGTGGCACTACAGCGCCGACAACAGCCAAACCGCTATCCAGCAGCTCAAGGCGGGCGAAACCCTCACCGACAGTATCACCGTCCAGTCTGTGGGCGGCACGACCCACACAGTGACCATCACCATCAACGGCCATGATGACGGCGCCGAGATTGCGGGTGTCGATAGCGGCACCGTCACTGAAGACGCCAACCTGACGGCAGGCCAGCTCGAAACCCATGGACAACTCACAATCAGCGACCCGGATGCAGGCCAGGACCATTTCACCGCACAAACCAATGTGGCGGGCAGTTACGGCACGCTCAGCCTCGACGCCGACGGTCAGTGGCGCTACAGCGCCGATAACAGCCAAAGTGCCATTCAGCAGCTCAAGGCGGGCGAAACCCTCACCGACAGCTTCACCGTTACCAGCGCCGATGGCACTAACCATGCAGTCACAGTGACCCTCACTGGTAGCAACGATGCACCAGTGCTCACGGCGCAAAGCCAATCGGTCACCGAAGATGGCGCCAAACTCACCGGGCAGATGGTGGTCACGGATGTGGATACCGGTGACACACTCTCCTTCAGTCTCGCCAATGGGGTCGATGGCTTCACGCTCAACACCGATGGCAGCTACAGCTTCGACCCAGCCAGTGCGGCTTACCAACATCTAGCCCAAGGCCAGACTGAGACGCTCACTATCCCCATCACAGTTACCGACAGCACTGGCGCAACTAGCACTGCGAATTTGACGATTACGCTCACTGGCACCAACGATGGTGCCACCATCAGCGGCGTCGACACAGGCCGAGTGATTGAAGATCAGAACGTCGATGCCCAAGGTCTACTGCATGCTTCGGGGCAATTACAGATCCAGGATGCCGATGCTGGCCAGTCCAACTTTGTCGCGCAAAATGGCGTGGCAACCCAGTATGGCCATTTCAGCATCGATGCCCTAGGTGCTTGGAGCTACACAGTGGACAACAACAAGCCTGAGGTGCAGGCGCTCAAACCGGGCGGCACGCTGGGCGAGACCGGCAATATGGCCCAGGCGCTAGGGCAAGCTTTGGTGCAGTCCACTATGGAGGGCTTTCATGCAGTGGGCGAGGCGCTGACGCAAGGGCAATCGGGCGCCTTAGCCGGCGTGCTGGATCTGACGGTGCAGGGCGCTGCCATTGTGCTCAGTGGCCCATCGGGCACAACGCCAGTGGTCTATGCGATGGACGCCCAGGGCCGTAGCACGCTCGGGGTGGACGAGCTGCTGAGCTGGCTACATCAGGGCACAGGCTATGAAGTGCACCTGCAAGGCTCGCAGAGCGATGTACAATTCTTCGTCCACGATCGCGGCGATATGGGGGTGCTGCATGGCCTGCCGCTCTCCGGCGCTACCATGCTCACCGACCCGGAGAACGCTGCGGTGCACCTGGCCCTAGCATGGCAGACGCCGCCGTTGCCGGGAGTGCTCAGCGAGGTGGTGAGCGTCATCAGTGCCGAGGGCACGACCCATCAGATCACCCTAAGCATCCAGGGCACGGCCGAGGATGCGGTGATCAGCGGCACTGACAGCGGCACAGTCACCGAGGATCAGAATCTCAATGCCGCCCATCAGTTGGAGGCTCGCGGCCAGTTGCAGGTGACCGATGCCGATGCCGGCCAGGCGGTCTTCCAACCAATTCAGGATCTTGCGGGCCATTACGGCCATCTGAGCCTGGACAAGAACGGTGCCTGGGTTTACCAGGCAGATAACAACAGCAGGGCCGTGCAGGCGCTGGTCAAGGGGCAGACCGTCAGTGACAGCTTTGTTGTGCACAGCTTCGATGGCACGGCACATACTATCAGCGTTGCTCTTCAGGGGGCGGATGATGCATACCTGGATGTGATGGCCCATGTGGCAAACTCACTATTCAACCAGTTGGATCCTTGGCCCGCGATAGGGGGCGCAATCAGTTCGGGCAATATCGCTAACCTGAGTGGCCTTGAGCTGTCCTTTACGGGCGGCACACCCACAGTAGTGGCCGCCGATGGCCATGTATTGGAGAGCTTCACTCATCAAGATTCCTTTGGCACACATATACCACTGGGGCATCTAGTCGAACTGATCAAGAGCCATCCTGGCTCACAACTGATTCTCGAGGGAACGCCGGGCGCTAGCAGTTCGTTCTATGTGAACAACAGTGGCAATCCGCAGCAGCTGGATTATGCGGGCTCCGCCAAATACGACGTTGCCATCAGAACGCTTGGCAGTGTGCCCAACCATAGCCTACTCAACCCGCACGGATCGGCCGCAGTACTGGCCGGTGCCGACGGTGGCAGCGTGCTCGTCGATGGTGACGCTCAACTGCAGACTCAGGGTCACTTGACTGTGCTCGACGCCGATGGTGACCAAGCTCACTTTACCGCCCAGCAAGATGTCAAGGGCCAGTACGGCCAGTTCAGCATCGACGCGCAGGGCCTCTGGCATTACCAAGCCGATGGTCATCAGAGCGCCTTGCTGTTGCTGGCGGCAGGCAAATCCCTGAGCGAAAACTTCACCGTCACCAGCGCTGATGGCACGAGTCACACCGTCACCGTGCAGCTGTTCGGCAGTTCCCAGCGCACCGCCGCCACCATCAGCGGGGTGGACAGCGGAACACTCACCGAGGATACCGCGCAGGCGCAGGTTAGCGGCCAGCTGAGCGTGGTCGACCCTGATGCCGGCGAAGCGCACTTCATCGCCCTGGCCGACGCGAAAGGGCGGCACGGCCACTTCAGCCTCGACGAGCAGGGCGCCTGGCAGTACCGCCTGGATAACACCGACCCCGCCGTGCAGGCGCTCAAGGCCGGTGAGACGCTGACCGACACCCTGATGGTGCACAGCGCCGATGGTAGCAGCCATGAGCTGCACATCACCGTGCAGGGCAGCAATGACGCGCCTGTGCTGCAGGCGCAGAGTCAGTCAGTGACTGAAGACGGCAGCGTGCTACGCGGACAGATGGTGGCGCAAGATGTAGACCATGGCGATGTCCTGAACTTCAGCACCAGTTCCACCACTGCAGGCTTTGTGCTCCATGACGATGGCAGCTACACCTTTGATCCGGCTAATACTGCTTACCAGCATCTGGCCGCCGGCCAGACCCAGAAGCTCACCATTCCGATCACCGTGACCGACGGCGAAGGGGCGAGCGACACAGAAAATCTCATCATTACCATCACCGGCAGAAATGACGTCCCGAAAGTATCCCAAGTCGAGGTGCTAACGGCTAGCCGAGAGGATGCTGTGTTTGTCCTGAGCAAGGCGCAACTCTTGGCGCATGTCAGCGATGTGGATGGCGACAACCTGAGCATCACCAACATTACATCCGATCACGGCAGCTTGGTGAGCCACCGAGACGGCAGCTATACATTCACGCCAGCCGCGAACTACAACGGTCAGGTGACGTTCCACTACGATCTTGTCGATGGGCACGGAGGGCGCGTGAGCCAAACGGCAACCATGATGCTGTCTGCAGCGCCCGATGCGGCAATCATTTCCGGACAAGACAGCGGCTCCGTCACCGAAGACCAGCATGTATTGCGGGGCAAGTTGAGTACGGGGGGCACCCTGAGTGTGACCGACCCGGATGGCGCTGCCGAGTCCCGGCTGATTCCGACCGGCACGACCGCAGGCAGCCTGATATCAGGCGACAAGGGATTGGGGCAATTTGAGGTCGGCGCAAACGGTCACTGGAATTTCGTTGCCAATAACGCTGATCCTCGCATCCAGGCACTGGGGCGACATGACGCTCTTCAGGACACGATAACCGTGCATTCTGTGGACGGCACGGCGCACACCATTACAGTAACGATCAACGGCACGAACGATGCACCTACGCTTGCGGCACAAAGCAAGAGTGTCGCTGAGAATGGTGCACAGTTGAGCGGCAGGATGGTCGCTACCGACGTTGATACAGGCGACACTCAAGCGTTCAGCACCACCGCGAAAATCTCCGGTTTCACATTGCACGCTGACGGCAGTTATACCTTTGACCCCAGTGATGCTGCCTACCAACATCTCGCTCAGGGACAGACGCAAACGCTTACGATCCCTGTCGAGGTGCGGGATGGCTCCGGTGCAACTGCTACAAATAATCTGACTATCCAGATTACGGGAACGAATGATCGCCCCCAAATCACAGGCGTCACAACTCCGCATACCGTAATCAATATTGATGGTGGTGCGTCAGGAGGTGGATTCTCCATTGTTGACGGCGTCGTACACGCAGGCGCCCATCAGCGGGTTTGGCAAGCCTCAGATTACGCAGCTCTGAGTCATAACGCACATGGGAGCAATTCTGTTGGAGATATTTTTGTCTTCAGCGATGCGGCCACTGTTCACGGTGCCGATGGCGGTGGCAGTGATGGGAGAGATCCAAAGGATTACATTGTGCTGGATAAACCTGCTAGTGCTTATCGGATTACCTCGTCTGCTAATCATGTCGATTCAGGCACCAACTATGGAAACGTACAGGTTACGGAGATAGCCACCGGAAAAAGCTGGGGGACCGCCAACAATATAGAGGATATTATTTTTGGTGATGGCACCAGCTACAGCGGCAAATCTTCTGTGCAGAAAACCACATCGGAAGTTGCCATGCCTAATCTGAATGGAGTTTTGACAGTTGTAGAGGGAGGCCCTCGTCTGACTGGTCACATACAAGCCTCGGATGTGGATTCAGGCGATACTAGAACCTTCAGTACCAGTGCACACGTTGCTGGATTTACGCTTAACTCAGACGGTAGTTTCAGTTTCAACCCTGCCGATGCTGCCTATCATCACCTTGCTCAAGGGCATAAACTTTCTCTAGATATTCCGGTGGTAGCAACGGATAAGCATGGCACCAGTGATCAGCGAGTACTTCACCTTGAAATCACTGGTATCGACGACAGTGCGGTGCGCTCTACCAGACCTGCTCCTCCGGCGCCACAGGCACCAAGCACTGACGCTGAACAGCATGCTGGAATTGTGGAGGACGCGCATCATCAGGCTGATCAATCAGATTTGTCGAACCATGCAGCGAGTACTTTGCCTTCCTCAACTGATAGTACAGATGAGAGTCACGACTCGGTGCCGGTATTCACTAAAGTTGTAACCAACGAGCAGGGTGGTACCGGCTCACCGCTCGCTGATTACCTGCACTTTGCGGACACATCGCAACACGTCGATCTTGGCAGTGCGGCGGATGGCACTGCGGTCTCGCCATTGGCAGACTACCTCGGGCCATATACTTTTGGAGAGTTGCAACTCCATGCGCAAACATCATCACAATCAAGTGATGAAGCAAACTTTGAAGCTATAGACAGCGTTAATCTTGATGTTGCAGAGCCGGCTACTCTAGCCACTTCGGCACATGACCTTGATTTGGCGTCAAGTGGCCACTTGAATGTCAGTAGTGTTAACTATGATGCCAGTCTCCTAGTGGGATCTGTAGACGAACAGACTGCTCAAACTAACCCAGCGCAGGATAAATCTGTCGATACAACCCTTTTTGAGGGAGGCAATTTTTCCGCGCAAGCAACCACATCCCCTATCGATCACTATCTGCAAATGGTGGGACTGATGCCCGATTCTATTGAGCAACAACCAACTACACCGATTGAACTGGCAACGTTAAACACACCATCATCAACATTCCAAGATATGGATACTGATATGTTAGATATGGTTACGATTAACCATTTTGAAAATCCACTGATTGAGGAACACAAAACACCTCATTTGGACCAGTATGGCTTTCAGGGAGAACATGCACAATTAGAGGTGAATCCAAACGATGATGATCTCTTACATTCCGCTCTAAACGACATGCACAACCAAATGTAGTCAAAGGGAAGAACAAATATTTATCTTGTTCTCTTCGCTGACCATAACTTATCCGCAATAGACCCTAGGCAGGTACCTAGGGTCTATTAGGCTAAAAGTGCATAACTGACATTTAGGCCACAGTATCATCCGCTCGACAGCCAAAATGTCTCTCGGCTTAAAAAAACCTCAGAAAATTACTCCCTATATCCCCTTTAACTCCTTAAATATCTGGCATTTATTTTGCCTAAGTAGGCAATGTTCAATTGTGGCAACCTCTATGACCGCGGGCAAAACCCCAACACAGCACCCTACTCAACCGCTCAACCGTTTACTCGGTGAAACCAGCGGAGCCTTTGCTGACTTAGGCACATTTTTACCTTTAGTCTTGGGATTAATTGCCCTAAACCAATTTTCGCCCCAAGGGATATTTTTAGGCTTTGGCCTATTCGCCATCTTTAGCGCCTTATTTTATCGCCGTCCGATCCCAGTTCAGCCCATGAAGGTCATCGCTGCCCTTGTGATCGCCCAAGGCTTAACGCCAGGGATGCTCCAAGCCAGTGCCATGCTGATGGGTATCATTCTGTTAATCTTGGCGTTTAGCGGCGCCATTACTTGGCTTGCCAAGCAATTATCCCAAGCAGTGAGTGTGGGGATTCAATTAGCGATTGGTCTGCAATTGATGTGGATGGGCACTAAGATGATGAGTGACTTTTGGTTGCTCGGACTCGGCGCGTTTGCCTTACTGTTTGTGAGTAAATTCTTGCCATTGCGTTACCTTGCCATGCCACTCGTTATCGCAGCGGGTATGTTGTGGCAAGCCAACAGCCAAACCGAAATAACTAGCAGCCTGACGATTCCCGCTTTGAGCGCCTCACTGCATTTGGCTTGGCCGAGCCTTAATGAGTGGAGCTCGGCGGCGATTTTACTGGTGTTGCCCCAGCTCGCCCTCACCTTAACCAATGCAGTGATAGCCACCTCGGCCATGGCGCAGGAAAAATTCCCCGAAGACGCCGCTAAACTCACGCCTAAAAACTTGGCCATTAGCTCTGGGCTGGCCAATTTATTACTCGCGCCTTTTGGTGCAGCGGCCATGTGCCATGGCGCAGGAGGACTTGCGGTGCAGTATCACTTTGGCGCACGAACCCACCTCGCACCATTAATCTTCGGCGGTACTTGTGTGGTTATCGCCCTGTTTTGGGATAGCCAAATGGCATGGTTGCTCGGGCTTATTCCTGTAGCAATTCTCGGCAGTTTGCTGTCCATCGGCGGTTTGCAACTGGCGTGGTCAAAACGCCTTATTGATGGTAAGCCCTTCTGTATCTTTGTGATCTTATCTACCGCTGTGACCTGCCTAGCCATTAACGCCGCGGCAGGGCTTGCCGTGGGGATTCTTCTTGAGCAAGGTCGCCGCACTTGGGCCATGCTCGCGATGCGTTAAGCGCCAATATCCCCAAGAAAGTAAAAAACACAGCACATCCCTGTGCTGTGTTTTTAGCTCTTAAAATGTTCTTGCAGGATTGGTTGGCGTATCCTTTTGCGCCAGCGCCCATTTAGCAATCGCATCCTTACGCATAAAACCCACTTTTGAGTGTTCTTTCGCGTATTGAATAAACTTGTCTAAGGCATTGGCAAGACCTGGCGTGCCCCCGATACGGTCGTGCACACTAATCGACATCATCCGCCGCTGCGATGCTCCTTCCTGATAGAGCATATCGAATTCGTCTTTAAGCTCCTGTAAGAAGGCGGCAGCCGTCATCGCAGTGTTACCACCAAAGCGACCTATATCATTGTTGCGCAATGTATAAGGCACCACGGCAAACGGTTTACCCTGCACAGGGATAATTGAAGGTTCATCCCTTGATAAATCATCAATGTGATAGATAAAACCTAAGTCCTGCAGGATATTTAAGGTTTGGGTGCTGTGGCGCATCCAAAACGCATTAAACCCGACAGGACGCTGACCAGTGATCTTTTCTAAGGTATTGATACTCTGGATATAAGAATCACGCTCCTGCGCTGGCGACATACTGTATTGCGGCGTCCACGTCTGCCCATGGCCTGAAATCTCATGGCCTTCATCCGCCACTTGTTTGGCAAGTTGTGGATGTAATTCGGCGGCGCGGCCCACCATATGGGATGTCACGTGAATATTGTGCTTACGCCATATACGCAGCAAACGCGGTATCCCTTCATTCATCCCGTAGTCGTACCAACTGGGAGTAATTGTATCTGGGTAGCCTTTCTCCATTGGTGGAAACGGCCCTTCAGCGTTTTTATCCTGCGCGCCAGCCTCAAACTGCATGGATATAGAGATCACTAGTTGCTCGCCATTAGGCCAAAAACGCTTATTCATATTGCCTCCTACCGAAGTTTGAGTTTGATCATCGACCGCCACTAAGCTCGGAACTCCCATTGAAAAGGCTGACTGACTCAGCCCTACCCCTGCAATCAAAGCGCCGCCCGCCTGTAAACTGGTCTTTAAAAATTGTCGACGTTGATTCATGACTTCGCTCCTGTGGTCACAGCGTTAGAGGCAAGCTGGTTAAATAGCGTTTGATAATCCTCTAGGTGCCAGTTATCAGTAATAAAACCCTCACGCACGCGGTACATATCTACGGCGCGAAAATCAATTTTTTGCCCTTGACCACGCTGTTCACCAAAGGTCCCCGTAAAGTGGCCATAAAAACGGAGGCGCACAACCGCACGGTCACCGACTACCAGCAAGTGCTCAACGGTTACCGAGAGATCTGGCACCGCCGCCCTAAAGGTTTTAGAGGCGTCGAGCGGTCCGCTAATCCCCTGTGCACGACCTTCGGGCAAGGTGCGATCAATAAAACGGGTCGCTAATGCCCAACGGGCAAATGTCGGATCACCAGTATCCCAAAAACTAGCGTATAGCAAAGCGGCGTGGGCAATAGATTCAGCCTGTGGTGAACCATCGCTGATCAGCTCCATTGCCGTTACCTTAGGAGTAAGAGCGGTTTTGACATCAACACTGGCTTGGGTTGAACCACCTTGAGCGGCAAACGCCGTCATACTTAGACTCGCAAGCGCAAAGCCTATAATGGCTAAGCCGAGTAATCCTGAGCTCCACAAACCTACTCTTATCCAAGGAGAAACAGGGCAATAAATACGGTTTTGCATTATGCCACCTCATCGTCACTAGAGCGGATGACGGCGCGCAGTGCCGCTTGATAGCTAGGATAATCGGTATAGCCCGCCGCACTGCCGCCAAATAATGGCCCCTTATCGAAGGGCGATAGGGGTAATTGATTGGCTAATCGATAGGGCAGATCGGGGTTAGCAATAAAGGCACGGCCAAAGGCCACTAAGTCGGCATAACCTTTTTCGATAACCTCATTGGCACGCTCGACATCGTAACGCCCCGCCACAATAATGCTGCCTTTAAACACTTTGCGTAGCTCAATTCTGAAGGACTCGGGTATTTGCGGCGCATCATCCCAATCGGCTTCAGACAAGTGCAAATACGCTACGCCCAACGCCGATAAGTGTTTGGCGGCCAACAGGATAGTATCGACAATCTCTGGGCAGGCCATATCCTTAAAGGTCACATAGGGTGCAAGGCGAACACCCACTTTATCGGCACCAATCTGGGCACTTACCGCTTTAACCACTTCCAATAAAAACCGAATACGCTTCTCCGGCGTACCGCCGTAGGCGTCGGTTCTATGGTTAGAATTAGTCCGCAGGAATTGGTCAATGAGATAACCATTGCCGCCATGGATTTCGATGCCATCAAAACCCGCGGCAACGGCATTTGCCCCTGCGTTGGCAAAGTCGGCCACCACGCGGTCGATATCCGCTTGCGTCATTTCCCTCGGCTCGGGGCAATCTACCATTTGTCCCTCGGGATGCTCCTCATCAACGATCCATACCTTAGTACCGACAGGAGCAATCGCTGAAGGTGCAATCGGCGCTGCACCCTGTTGAAAAATCGGATGGGACACTCGGCCTACATGCCAGATTTGATTAAAGATTTTTCCACCCGCTTGATGCACCGCCGCAGTAACCTTTTTCCAGCCATCAATTTGCGCCTCGGTATAGACGCCGGGGGTAAATGAGTAGCCTTGGCTGTCGTCGGAAATTTGGGTCGCTTCACTGATGATAAGCCCTGCCGACGCACGCTGGGCGTAATATTGCGCCATTAAATCATTAGGGATATTACCCGGTTGTGTGGTACGCGCCCTTGTCATCGGCGCCATAACAATACGATTTTGCAATGTCAGTGCCGCTGACTCATAGGCTGTAAATAAACTCATATGCACTCCCGAACCATAAATGATGATTGAATATCTGAGTGCAATTGTGCATTAGTTAATCTATATTGATAATCAGCCTATTATTTAAATCATTTTCAAAAATAATTTGATATGTATCATATAAACGATCTGCAACTCGCCCTGCGTATTGCTGCACTAGAAAGCCTGTCCGCCGCCAGTAAAGAAGTCGGCATGACGCCCGCCGCCGCGAGTGCGGCCCTGCAACGACTTGAAAAAAAGTTAGGTTGTCAGCTATTTGCGCGATCAACTCGGCGGTTGCAACTCACGGAAGAAGGGCGAATATTTCTCGATGCAGCTAAACCTGCCCTTGCGTTACTCGAAACCGCTTCCGCTAATTTGGCCGAGCATAGGGGCGAGCTTAAAGGCGAAGTGCGTATTGCTCTGCCCTCGGACATTGGCCGCAGCCAGATCCGCAATTGGCTAGATGAGCTGATGGATAGCGCGCCTGAGCTGTCGATTCAGCTGTACTTTGGCGACCATATGACGGATCTCATCGATCAAAATATCCATTTAGCCCTGCGTTATGGCCAACTGGAAGATTCCAATCTAAAACGGCGCCAACTGTCGATGACGCCAAGGGTGCTCGTCGCCTCCCCCGCTTATCTTGCGCAATATGGTGAACCGCAAACACTGAACGAGCTGAGCCAACACCAAGTGTTGATCTTAAATCGTGGCGGCGAGCCATGGCAGAAATGGAAATTCAGCCATAATGGTGAAACCGTAGAGATTGAAGTGAGAGGAAAACGCTTTTGCAATGATGGCGCCGTTGTGCGCGATTGGGCACTGGCGGGGCGAGGTATAGCCTATAAAAGTTGGCTCGATGTGGCGCAGGATGTCACCGAAGGCAGACTACAGCTTATCCTAGCCGATAAACTCGCGCCTGCGGTGCCACTACAATTGGTTTATCTACAAACCGACTATCCTAGCCATAAAATTCGCCGCACTATTGAATTTTTAGCCCAAAAGCTGCTGCAATTTAGCCAAGAATATCCCGCGCCTTAAACGATAATTGGGCCTGATAAAAAGCAGCTTGCACCCGCAACTGAAGATAGATACTTAAAAACTCTGCGGCGATTCATTCTAGCCCCGAGGTAATATCACCGTCACCACACAGCCTTGCTGCCAAGGCAATGGCGTTTGTGTCGATTGCTTGCAGTTTTCAATCTCAATACTGCCGTGGTGACGGCTGACGACATCCTTACAGATCGCTAAACCTAATCCGAGCCCTGCATCTTTGGTGGAGGCAAAAGAGGCCATCAACTCATTAGCTTGCCCCTGTAAACCTTGGCCATTATCAATTACCAATACTTTGATTTCAGTGGGTTGATAGTGGATCTCAATCCTTAACTTACGTGCACGGTTATCCTCACATGCTTCCAGCGCATCGAGGCTATTTTTCACCAAATTGACCCACATTTGACTTAAGCCAACACTATCGCCCATCAATTCATAGGGACGACCTTGCACCTGTACGTCAACTTGTACCCCCGCTCGGTCTAATTCTCGGCGTAATAAGGCCAGTGCCTCTTTGACGACTAACGTCACATCCAGCGGTTCGGCCTTCGACTGACGGCGTTTAAGCAAGCCACGAATACGGTGTACTACCGCCCCGGCCCGTATCGACTGCGCATTGATTTTACCCAAAATATCATAAAGCTCTGGGTTGTCCTGTCCCAGCCTTTCTAGCTGTATCATGGCGCCCTCACTGTATTGGGTTATCGCCGCAATCGGTTGATTTAGCTCATGGGCCAACCCAGCACCGATTTCCCCAAGGATCGCCGCACTTTGTAAGCGTTCTAACTGCAATGCCTTGTCTTTTAATTGCCGCTCAGTACTGACTAAAAACTCGCTCTTTTGGCGGAATTTATATTCGAGCCACAGGTGATAAATGGTCGATACAATAAAGATCAGCAGTAATACCCCACCCCACTCTTTATTTTTCTCCATCCATTTATACACGGTTTGATATAAGGGAGGTGATGCACCTTGCAGCTGTAATTCTTTAAATAATTCAATCACCTTTAGCTGACTCACCGGCGCAGTCCAACCTAAAGTATCGGCGGTAATCGCCGCCACATGGTCTGGGGGCAGGTCAAACAAGGCGCGGGTGATTTGCATGGTGATCCGTGGCGAAACCGTATCCGCCGCCGCAAATGACCAATTAGGATAGAGTTGGGTGCTCACCTCGCAGTCATATCCAGGAGGATGGGTTGGATGAATGACACGATAGTCCGTCTTATTGATAAGCCCTGTTTCAATCATTTCCTCTAGGGTACAAAAAGGCGCAATGGCGGCATCGGCACTCCCATCGCGCACTTGATAGATCAGCGGCGCGAGGGGAAATCCTAAAAATCGCACTTGGCCAAAGAATTGCTCCGGTAAATAACCCATTTTATGCAGTAATCCCATCGCAGCCTGATAGCCACCAAGTGCCTGCGGATCGCTAGCAACCACATTCTTACCGCGTAAATCCTGCAAGCTACGTATAGGGCTATCGGCACGCACAATAATGGTCGCGCCTATGGTAAAAGTGCTGCCCTGATGTTTACGGCTTTTCATGGTCGCGAGCCAAGAGAGGGGGAAATTATTACTCAAGTGCAGATACTGGCCGGGGTTAGTCACAATAAACTGCAATTCATTGCTCAGTAACTGGCTACGCATACCATTAAAGTCGACAGGCACCACTTCAAAACGGCTATTAGGGACGTTTTCGCTAAGGTAATCCATCATAGGCTGCCAGCGCTGTTTTGCCTGCAACACCCCATGATTCGCCAGCACTCCCACTTTAAATTCATGAACGGGAATATCTTCATCGGCATAGGACAAATTAAGCATCATTACGCTCAATATGCAGCTCACGAGTATTGCCCTACACCAAGTTCTCATTGCTATCGCCCTGTCTTGTATGCTTTTGTATTCGGAGTACTTTATACGCAAGGCCAAAATGATGCTGTGAATAACACCAAACTCTGGCATTCCCCCTAAAGTGATTTGACTAATTTAGTGATAAACCTCCCAAGACCTAGGCTTAAAATTGAGCCTACGACAAGGCAGGCTTAAGCTGATAAAGAGCCCCACCACCAAAAGGAAAACCATGTCCACTATGCTGCCACTGTATTTAGTCGATGATGATGAAGCGATTCTCGACTCTTTAGGATTTATGCTCGGGCAATTTGGCTACCAAGTACAAACCTTTAGCAGTGGACGGGATTTTTTAGCCCAATGCCCGTTAACTCAAGCGGGCTGTGTCATCTTAGATAGCCGAATGCCGGAGATCACTGGCCAAGAAGTGCAGCAAAAACTACTTGAAACCCAAAGTCCATTAGGAGTGATTTTTCTCACTGGGCACGGTGATTTACCCATGGCATTAAGCGCTTTTCGTAAAGGCGCATGCGACTTTTTTCAAAAACCTGTGTCGGGTAAAGCCCTTGTACAAGCGATTGAAAAGGCACATAAAGAAAGCCAATCCAGCTTTGAGCAACAGAGTCTGCAGCAGAAATTTGCCCAACTGACTGAGCGCGAACAACAAGTATTAGCCCATGTGGTTCAAGGCATGACCAACAAACAGATCTCCGAAGCCATGTATTTATCCTTAAGAACCATCGAAGTGCATCGCGCAAAGATTATGAAAAAGCTTGAAGTGAACAATATGGCAGAGTTAGTACAACACTTAGGAAATCTAAATTCTGTTTTATAAATCAGTGACCAGCACGCTAAACAATCGCAATATATTCTCGCCACGCTTGTCACGATTAAACCGCTCATTCCATATAACTCAGACCATTTAGAATGCGCTGATGGCGGCGTTTTCATCCAAACTGCGACAAGCTGTCGCAGTTTGCATCTTTGGCTTTGTATCAAACACCATTCACTGCCACACTCAAGTTAGGTTCTCTCCTTTATGCTCCGTAGGCATTAAAGATCCACTGCTTTTGAACCTTTCCCCGAGTACGGCCAGTGTTCTCGGGGATTTTTTTATCCCTACAAACCCCGCCTCGCCGCCCAAAACCCGAACAACCAATGTAGCGCTATTGTTAATTAAATTAATATCTATCAATAACTTAATGATAATTTTTCAAAATGAAGTTAGAATGCGACTATCTTGGCAACAGGTGAGCAGTATGAGTCGTTTACACACATCTAAGGGATTCACCCTAATCGAACTAGTGGTGGTTATCATCATTTTAGGCATTCTTGCTGTAGTCGCAGCCCCGCGCTTTATGAATCTAAGTCAAGATGCCCACGATACTCGGGCAAAAGCTGCTTTTGCTGCTTTTACCTCTGGCGTCAAGCTGTATCACAGTTGTTGGCTTGCGGGCGGACACTCGGGATATACCCAAAATCTCGCTTGCTATGGTGATGGCACTATCGACTCGACCACCACGGGCTTTCCACTCGGAAAAGACACGGCTCAAAGCAGCAGCCAAGGCACTCAATTACAAGGCGCTTACTGCGGAGAACTGTGGCAATCGTTACTCGATAATCAGGACTTTGTCCTTACCACACACACGGATTGGGAAACGCAACAAGCACCCAATATCGACATCGTCTACTGGTATAGCGGCGGCGCGATAAGTGACCCTAATACTTATTGTTACTTTAACTATGTGTCGGATGATCGCCGCCTTGGCAGCGAGAATTGGGAGCTAAAATACTATCCCCTCGATGGACGAACTGTTGTCGGCCGCTCCTCGTTATCTGCACCTTAATCCATCCAGCATATCCGCTTTCGCCACAGGACAAAAATCAACAAAGTCCTGTGGCTTTTTATGCAATAACTTGAATTCTGACTATCCATCCTATAGTGACTTTGTTTTCCTCCGCATCATTTTCATTAAGAGTAGACACTAAGGTTTCTTTTACACTCGGCCGTCAAATTCACCAAAGATTGGCCTTAATCCTATAGATTTGTTACCTTTTTGTTTATGGAACACTCAGATGAATAAACGCCAATGAATAATCTCATTGTTACACCAGGCTACGCTTCACAATTCAGTTGTATAGGTGCCGCATGTGAAGACAGTTGCTGCCATGACTGGACCATCATTTTTGACAAAAAAAGCTACAAAAATACCCTTAACCATCCAAAACTCGCGTCTCTTGCCAAAGAGGCATTTATTGAAACCAAAACCGATGCTAATCAGTGGGCAAAAATCAAACTTAACGCCAATGGAATATGCCCGTTTGTAAACGAGCAGAAGTTATGTTCCATCCATGCGGCTGCTGGTGAAACAGCCTTAAGTCACACCTGTAAAACCTACCCCCGTAGTGACAATGTTATCGCAACCACTAAATACGAAAGTTTAACGATATCTTGCCCTGAGGCTGCCCGCCTGGTGCTATTTGACGCCAATGCATTTCAATTTGAGGCAAAGAGCGGTGGCGCCAAACGTCCAACCGCGGCCAATCCTGCATGGTTAGAAAAAACCTACGATTACAGTTTGGATTTATTAATTAATATGGGTGTGGATTGGCAACAGGCACTCATGGCCATAGGATTATTGGTAAAAGTCAGTGACCAAGTGAGGCAAAATACTCTTCCTATTGCACAAATAGATCAGCGTTTTGAACAATTAATCTTGCTGGCCCAAACCAATCAAATCGATGAGCAATATCAAAAAATACCCTACACACCACAGCCTCAAACCCATGCTTTTGTTTCCATACATGATCAATTATGCAAACTCCACTCAAGAAGCTTAAAGCCTCGTTTTACCTCGCTTAATGACGCAATTGGTTTGCTGTGTAATGAGAGTAATCAATATCAAATTGACGATTTAAATAAAGCGTGGGAAGAAAAAGCGTTGCCTGCGTTGAGCAATTATCAGGATTTATTTGACCGTTATATTTTATATTCGCTTTACCATGAGCATTTCCCCATGAGTGATTCACAGCAGCCTTGGATGGCATTTCGCCTGCTCGTGATAGATTGCTTTATGATCCGCTGTTACTTATCTGCCATGGCATTTAAAAATAATGGACTGACAGAAAGTGACATAGTGCTTTGTTTTCAGATCTATAGCGTTGTGCGGCAACATAAAGCGAAATTTGCCCAGGGCATCAATCAGACATTACAAGAATGTGGTATTGATAGTATTCCCGCCGCCATCAGTCTATTAAAAACCTCGTGATCGCCTATGGTAAAACCGAGACTGCCGAAATAGCGCCAACGGCAGTCTTTGCGAATCAGCCGACGCTTCAGTCGTGGCAAGACTGAAGCTGGCCGCCACTTCCCCGTATGCCGTTATTTGGTTGCAAAAGGCGCGCGAACACGCAAACCCCATTGGCTTTTTCTGCAATAACTTGAATTCTGACTATCCATCCCCATATTTAGTCCATCATCCACCGCAGAATTTTCATTGCGGGCAAGAGAAGAGGATTCATTGTGACCACTATCGTATCAGTACGCCGTAATAACCAAGTTGTCATCGCCGGCGATGGCCAAGTCTCCCTAGGCAATACCGTCATGAAAGGTAACGCCAAAAAAGTGCGTCGCTTGTATCACAATAAAGTGTTGGCAGGTTTTGCTGGCGGCACCGCCGACGCTTTTACCTTATTTGAGCGTTTCGAGTCCAAGCTCGAGATGCACCAAGGTCACCTGTTACGCTCGGCTGTTGAACTTGCCAAAGATTGGCGTACCGACCGTATGCTGCGCAAACTCGAGGCTATGCTTGTGGTCGCCGATGCCGAAGCCTCACTTATCATCACAGGTAATGGTGACGTAGTGCAGCCAGAGCATGATTTAGTCGCCATTGGCTCGGGCGGTAACTATGCCCAAGCGGCGGCGTTAGCACTACTACAAAATACCGAATTATCGGCGCTGGAAATTGCTGAAAAGTCATTGACTATTGCCGGCGATATCTGCGTATTCACCAATCAATTCAAGACAATTGAAGAACTTAATTACTAACAGGGCGTGAGGAATATTATGTCTGAAATGACCCCCCGTGAGATTGTCCACGAGCTGGATGCCCACATTATCGGCCAGAAAAAGGCCAAACGTTCCGTCGCCGTCGCCCTGCGTAACCGCTGGCGCCGCATGCAGCTAGATGCCGATTTCCGTCAAGAAGTTACCCCAAAAAACATTCTGATGATTGGCCCAACCGGCGTAGGTAAAACTGAAATCGCCCGCCGTTTGGCAAAGCTCGCCAACGCGCCATTTATCAAGGTTGAAGCCACTAAGTTCACCGAAGTGGGTTACGTGGGTAAAGAAGTCGAGCAAATCATCCGTGATTTAACCGACATCGCCATCAAGCTGACCCGCGAGCAGCAAATGGGCAAATGCCGCCAACGCGCCGAAGAACACGCTGAAGAGCGCATTCTCGATGCCCTGCTGCCCAAGCCGAAAAATGACTGGGATAACACAGAAAGCGATACCAGCTCCAATACCCGTCAAATCTTCCGTAAGAAGCTGCGCGAAGGCCAATTAGATGACAAAGAAATCGATATCGATGTAGCCCAGCCACAAATTGGTATTGAAATCATGTCACCGCCCGGCATGGAAGAAATGACCAATCAACTGCAAAGCCTGTTTAAAAATATGGGCCAAGCACCGGCCAAACGTCGCAAAATGAAGATCAAAGAAGCCTTTAAGCTGTTGATCGAAGAAGAAGCGGCCAAGCTGGTAAATCAAGAAGATTTAAAAGAGCAAGCCATTGAATTGGTTGAGCAGCACGGTATCGTGTTCCTCGACGAAATCGACAAAATCTGTAAGCGTGGCGAAACCTCAGGCCCAGACGTGTCCCGCGAAGGGGTACAGCGCGACCTATTACCTTTAGTCGAAGGCTGCACGGTAACCACTAAACACGGCATGGTGAAAACCGACCATATTCTGTTTATTGCGTCGGGCGCATTCCAGATGTCAAAACCATCGGACTTAATCCCCGAGCTACAAGGCCGTTTACCGATCCGCGTTGAGCTAGATGCGCTATCAGCCGATGATTTTAAACGCATTTTAACTGAGCCACATGCCTCACTGACCGAGCAATATATCGCGCTGATGGCGACCGAAGGCGTGACCATTGAGTTTACCGAATCAGGTATTGAGAGCATCGCCAAAGCGGCATGGCAGGTGAACGAGCGCACCGAAAACATTGGTGCCCGTCGTCTGCATACCGTAATGGAAAAGCTGATGGAAGATATCTCCTATGAGGCGTCTGACAAGTCTGGCAGCTCATTTGTGATTGATGCCGATTATGTGAGTGCTCACTTAGATAATCTGGTTCAAGACGAAGACCTAAGCCGCTTTATCCTCTAAGCGATTAGCACACAACATCTGCCATGCATATATGGCGGAGACAAGTTCGAAATTGTGACAGTGGCTAAGGCTTACACTTTGTAACCTTAGCCACAAATTGTTATGTTACAGCTTGTCCATTCTCAGCATTTTCTTGGCACTACCTATGACCACTAGCACACCCAATGTCACCGATCTTAAGCTCAAGCGTAAATCGCGCATTTTAGAAATCAGCTTCGATAACGGCGAGCAGTATCAACTCACCTGTGAGATGTTACGCGTCTATTCTCCCTCCGCCGAAGTGCATGGTCACGGTAACCCTAAGCTGGTCACCCATAAGAAAAACGTCAATATCACCAGCATCGAACCCGTAGGTAACTACGCAGTTAAAATCGTCTTCGACGATGGCCACGATACCGGGTTATTCTCCTGGCAAGTGCTTTACGATCTCGCTACTCACCAAGTGGAACTATGGGAAAAGTACTTAGCACGCCTACGAGCTGAGAAGGCTTCTCGCGAACCCCTGATCGCGATGAATATAAAGTACAACTAATACATTAGGATAGCTGGCTGTTAATTGTGATATTTAAACAATTACATTACAGCTAACGACAGATGTTTAAGAGTATTCAACCATAGATTAAGCACTGTTATTCCAGTGACACGCCGTAAATATATCCCTATAGGCTCGACGGCGGCATCTGCTGCATATGGAAGTGCGAATGCCGCGATCACATGGATGTGAAAGAGCGGCCATGCCGCCAACGGTCACTTCCATACCAATGCTTAATTCCACTAATCTCTGCGTATGCTTTAACTCTAAAAACAGGTCATTTTACAATGGGTCGTTTGTGAATCTGTTATTTCTCTTGCTGACCTGAATATCTAAGGAAAGATAATGTCGGAAAAAGTCCCCTGCACAGCCTGCCAAACTTTAATTATGCCCAGCACCGCCGAGCGAAACGCAGGCTTATGTATGCCCTGCAAAAATGGCAATCGTGAAAATATTGAGCAAGCAAAAGCCTATTACCAAAAGGAGCGGGAATTAGATAAAACCTGCCCTTTTAGAGCGTTGTTGCGAGATATTGTGGTGCGGGTGCACGACGATAATCAGGGCTTTCACACGCTAAGCGAAGCAGCGCAGCACTATTACGCCGTCAATTGTCTCTCTGGCGAAGTCTACAACGGCGGCTTTATCCAGTATTTCGATAACTCATCGGGCGAGCATTATGCCGTTGCCGAGCGCGGCCTTGAGCAAATTGGCGCTTTGCACTCATTAGCCCTATTACAACAGGCTAAACAGGCGGTATTTGGCGACCATCCCGTCCCGACCGACAGAGGCCAACGCCTCGCCGCAACCGATAATCCAGTCGCCGAAGCCCGACTCAATCAACTCGATGATGAGTTTTATAAAGATTTGGATAATCTTGATATCAAGCTAGAAAGCTATGCAATACAAACTGGGTTGGTTAACGCAATCAAATGATTTCAGATTTACTCCAATTAATTCAATCATTAAGTGATATATAGTAAGAGCTAAAGGCATTCAATTTAATCTTGTTGGCTCATTGAATGACACTACTCAAAGTCGTGGGGCTTCACCCCACACCCGACCAAGGAGGACTGCTCGTCCTATCCTCCTTGGATGCTCCAAGACGCCCCTACGGAGTTGAAAGCCCCTTGGGCATTAAGCGTTCTAATGCTATCGCGTCAGACGCTCGTCCCTGATTCGACTGACGCTATCTCGGCATCCATGCCTCGCTCACGCAACGAACGCAAATGCCCTGCGGCAACTCCGAGGGGATGAGTATTCTGTAACTTCGGCGTAAGCTGTTAATACCAAGAGCCATCAACATTGTAAAATTTAATAATGGGTGTCTCTATTAATTCCTAAAAGGGAATCTCAATTTACTAAGGCTGTAGATAGAATCAAACATGCCCTGCCTGAAAGATTAAGCATCAATGGGCAAAACTCATTACCCCTGCTCCACAGTGTGTTGAGTGAAGGCCTACAGGTCAAAACAGATGAAGAATGTTTGCGCTACGAACAATCTATTAAGTTAGTACTTTTTGAATTTATCAACAGACTGGATTTAATGTTAAGTGAAGATAAAGACTATTTAATGCAGACAAGCTATTAACTAAAAAGAGTTATGGCACTGATAGAACAAAGGTTTTATGAATCAAGGTTGATACTTAGATGGATATTTTCTCTCAGCAATTCAAAATCATTGACAACGGTCTCAGAGGTTGTGTTTTCGGTGACTATATTTTTAGAAATAGCACCGATAGTGATCATGCTTGGAGGTCAATTATGAATATGTGTTATGCAGAGGCTGTTATTTCATGGAATCAGATTTTTGGGCAAACGAGTCAAGAGACTCATTGGAGTAAATTAGTTAGTCAGATAACAATCCCACCGGGGGATAAACTAAAAATTTTCAATAAAGAAATGATTTTAAAGTATTTGAAAATTTCCGAGGATGAATGGGTGAAATATCACCAAAGTATGGTTGATTTTCGTAATGTCAGAATTGCTCATTTGAATGTTCAACATACCATTGAAGTTATACCAAATATCACTAAAGCAATGAATTGCTTGTATTTGTATAGGGAATGGCTTACAGAAGTATTACATTTTGGTGTGCGACAAGGATTTAACATTAAAATTTGTAACGACAGAGCTGCAGATGCAGTTAGATGCTATGAAGAGCAGATCCACAAAGCCTTCAATCGACTATAGCTTTGATTTGAACTATTTACCTCATCAAAAAGTTTATGAATTTATCGAAAGATGGGGCAAGCAAAACTCTTTTGAGATAAACAGCCAACACCGAATCCACAGAAGTTCATCTCCCCTCGGAGTTGCCGCAGGGCAAATAGACAAATTGCGTGAGTCTCGCCATGGATGGAGAGCTAGCTTTCGCATGTGCAGGGACGCATCCTTCGGAAGCGATAGCAAATTTGGCTATGAGCACAAGGGGCTTTCAACTCCGTTGGGGCGTCTTGGAGAATCCAAGGAGGATAGGACGAGCAGTCCTCCTTGGTCGGGTGTGGGGTGAAGCCCCACGACTTTGACTTTGCTTTTACATCACTTCATCCGATTCGATATTCAAATCAGTTAACCAATCCCAAATCACAGCGATAAAACTACCCTCGTAGAGCAATCTTCAGATTGATCCCAACCACCCATATCATCGTAATCCACAATTGCAAATACCATCCACCAGAGTCCACCTAATGCAATTACGGCAGCAATCACAGCAGCAATTACAGCACTTCCATACGGTTAGGCTGATTTTGGGCGATCAGCTTAACGCCCAGCATACTTGGTATCAGCAAGTCGATCCTAAGGTGCTGTATTTAATTGCAGAATTGCATCAAGAAAACACCTATGTGACGCATCATGTGCAAAAAATTTGTGCGTTCTTTAGTGCCATGGCGCAGTTTGCCAGCGAGCTTGGCGCGGCGGGGCATCAAGTGCATTACCTCACCCTCGACGATACCCAAGACTTTGTCGATCTTAATGCCCTACTCCAACACTATGTTGCCGAAACAGGGGCGATTAAGTTTGAATATCAACGGCCTGACGAATATCGACTCCTCGCGCAATTAAGCCAGTTGAAGTTGGCCAATGCCGTGGTGAATTGCGTCGATACCGAGCACTTTTTATTCCCCTTTGACGAAATTGATAGGGAATTCCCCCAAGGGCAACACAGGCTGATGGAGCATTTTTATCGGCGAATGCGCAAAAGATTCAATATCTTAATGACAGATGGCAAGCCCGTTGGCGGACAGTGGAACTTTGATGCCAACAACAGGCAAAAGCTTAAATCCCAAGATATCAAATCTTTACCTACACCTTTGATGTTTGGCCACAATGTGCAAGACATTCTCGCTCGCCTTATGCGCCATGGGATTAATACTATGGGCAAGGCGGATACGCATTTACTCTGGCCGATAAACCGCGCGCAAAGCCTCGAATTACTAAAACATTTTTGTGAGTATTGCCTGCCCGCCTTTGGCCGGTTTCAAGATGCGATGACCCAGCAACATCCAGCGCAGTGGAGCCTGTATCATAGTCGGCTGTCCTTTAGCTTAAACGCCAAATTAATCAGCCCATTAGAAGTGATCAATGCGGTGATTGAGCACTATCATGCCAACCCTTTTATTGAGATAGCCCAAGTCGAAGGCTTTGTTCGGCAAATCATCGGTTGGCGTGAATATGTGCGCGGCATCTATTGGGCGAATATGCCAAAGTACGCCAGCATTAATGCCCTCGAGGCCACGCGCAAGCTGCCCGACTACTTTTGGCATGGCAAGACTCAAATGAATTGCCTGCACCACGCCTTATCTCAGTCACTCGATTATGCCTATGCCCATCATATTCAACGTTTGATGGTGATTGGCAACTTTTGTTTATTGACCGAAATCGCCCCCGATGAAGTGGATAAATGGTACTTAGGCGTGTATGTGGATGCGATTGAATGGGTCGAAATGCCCAACACTCGCGGTATGGCGCTATTCGCCGATGGCGGCATCGTCGGCACTAAACCCTATGCCGCAAGCGGCAGTTATATCAATAAAATGAGTGATTACTGCGGCAGTTGTCATTACAAGATAAAAGAACGTAGCGGCGAATCAGCCTGCCCATTGAACAGCCTGTATTGGCGCTTTATGGATAAACACCGCGCGCAGCTCTCCCACAATCCACGCATCGCCATGCTGTACCGCACTTGGGATAACACCGAGGAGTCGGTTAAACAGGCGATTTTGGCCACTGCGGAACAGCATATAGCGCAACTTGAATGGCTATAACGACTGAGTATTGAGGAGAAAAGCCATGCATATTCTAGTACTGGGCGGCAGCGGTGGTATAGGTCAAGCGATAGTCAATAAGCTTGGCGAAACCTATCCCGAGGCCACTATTCATGCGACCTATAAACAGCATCGGCCAGATACTGGGCGAGACGATGGCGTTATCTGGCATCAGCTGGATATCACCCTTGAGGAGGAAATTAAGCAACTGAGTCAAAACATCCCCCAATTAGATTGGCTAATCAACTGTATTGGCGTGCTGCACACGGAGGATAAGGGGCCAGAAAAAAGCCTGCAGGCACTCGATGGGGATTTTTTCATGCACAATATCCAGCTCAATACGCTGCCGAGTATGATGCTGGCACAGCACTTTGAAACGGCGTTAAAACGCAGTACGTCGGCAAGATTTGCTGTAGTGTCGGCCAAAGTCGGCAGCATAAGCGATAACAGATTAGGTGGTTGGTACAGCTATCGCACCTCGAAAGCGGCGCTGAATATGTTCCTTAAAACGCTATCGATTGAATGGCAAAGAAGCATCAAACACTGCGTGGTGCTGTCACTGCATCCCGGCACCACAGATACGCCACTATCCAAACCTTTTCAGCAGAGTGTACCCAAAGAAAAGCTGTTTACACCAGAGTACGTAGCCCAATGTTTAGTGGGCATTATTACCAATGCCACCCCAACTCAAACAGGGCAATTTTTGGCCTACGATGGGGTAGAACTGCCTTGGTAGCGACACAAGCGTTTAGCACTGATACTGGTTAACCTTGGCAGCTTTCAGTACTGACACCTCTTAACCTTGGCAACTCTTAACCCTGGCAACTCTTAACCCTGACAAAAGTAGGCATAATTGATGCGGCTGCCTTGCCCCCATACTGCCGTCCAAGTATTCACATCGCTCATATAGCCAAAGTGGATTGACTGCGAAGTGTCACATTCCCCTTGAAACGGTGCCTTATTGTCATTAATAAACTGCGCCGAAGCCGCCAAAATATCACTGCACTCCTCATCGTCGGCGACTAACCAGATAAAGTCTTCGCGGCAATCATCCCTCGCAACCATCTCTTCGGGGGAATATAAGTCCAGCTTTTGCTTGAGTGTTTGCCACTGCTCGGGCGAAACATTGCAGGAGATCGCCAGCTTATCGAGCACCCCAACACCGCCCGCCCAAAAGGATAAATCAAAGTCTAACTGCTGCGGATCGGGGGCAAAGCCCAATAGATTTTCAACCACTTGTAAGCTTTTAGCTAAATCGGCATCGGGCCTGCGATAACGCACCTCAACACCATCATACTCACGCATTCCACGCCTCCTTCCTTGAGCGAATACTCGTTTACTTTAGCGGCCCGTTTCACTCACCGGTTTCTTTAATAACTTACGCTGCAAGGTGCGGCGGTGCATACCCAGTTGCCGAGCGGTAGCCGACACATTGCCCTGATTAGCATTGAGCACCTGCTGAATATGTTCCCACTCCAGCCGTTTAGGATTAAGCGGTGAGTCGTCAACATCATCTTCTTGCAAGGTATTGGTATAAGCATCAAGCTCAAAGGCGGCTAGCAGGGTTTGGGTATCGACGGGTTTAGCCAGATAGTTATCCGCGCCAAGACGAATCGCCTCCACCGCGGTGGCAATGCTGGCGTAGCCCGTCAGTAGCACCATCACCACTTTGGGTAACAAATTACGCAGCGGCACAATTAAACTCAGGCCGTTGGCCTCGGCCAATTTCATATCCAGCAGGATATGGGTTGGGCAACACTCCCGCGCCACCAGCAGGGCACTACTGGCATCGTGACTTAAACGACATTCAAACCCATGGCGAGTCAAACGCCGCGCTAAAATACCTGCAAGCGCTTGATCATCTTCAATAATCAATAACCGTTTCATACGGTTTCTCCAGTTGGCACTTTAGGCGCCAAGAGTGTAAAACGAATTTGCGCCACGGTGCCGCCTTGGGGATGATTTGCCAGAATAAGCTCCGCCCCTAAACGCTCCAAGCTAGCATGGCTCAGTAACAAGGCTACGCCTAAGCCTTTAGGGCTTTCGATTAATAAGGTGCCTAATTGTGGCAATAATGAAGGGGCGATACCCGCGCCATAATCACGGATCTGCAAATAAGCCTGCCCCTCGCTTGGCGAACAATCGACGCTAATATCCACCTGCGAAGTACCTATGGTTTCGACACTGGCGCGGGCGGCATTTTCAATCAAGGCCATAATGGCGGGAGTTAAGCTCATATCGGTTAAGATCTGCTTTTCTTCTAGCAGCTTAGGCTCACAGGTTATCAACCAATTGAGTTCTGTTTGCGGCATCAATAACTGGGTTTTCTGTTTTAATCCAGCCACCAGCTCAGTGATATTTTGAGGCCGCTGACGACGGTCACGAATCGACTCGGTCGCCAATCGCAGCTCCGCCAAGGTGTGCTCACAACGCCCCAGTGCGGTTTCCATTTCAACTAAGGTTATTGAGGGTTCAGGGGGTTCTTCCCTTAACTCATCGAGCAATAAATGCAGTGTTGAGAGTGGTGTAGCTAATTGATGGGCCATTTGCGCCGACACAGTACCGAGCGCCACTAACTGCTCCTGCCGCAGTTGTCCTTCGCGCATATAGGCAAGCTGCGCATCCTGACGGCGCATCCGTTTGGCGATCAGTGCCACACTGGTGGTCAGCACTAAGGCTGAAATCACAAAGTTAAACCACATGCCTAAATAGTGGGAACTCATATCCATGCCATGGTGCTGCATCTGCGACTCTGGCACGGTAAAAATCATCAGGCTATAGGCAAGCGTTGATATCGCGGTCAAGCTCCAAGGCGCCCAAATAGGCAATGTGACCGCAGCCAAGGCGATAGGTAACAATAATAGCGAAATAAACGCATTGGTCGCCCCGCCCGAAAAATACAGCCAAGAAATCCAAAACAACGTATCCAGACTCAGGGCAATAAACAGGCCGCGCTCTTTAGCAAACAAGGGTTTACGTAATGCTAATGTGAGCGAAAGATAGAGCACCTCCAGCACAAACACGTGCATGAGCGGCTCCATTTGCAAACTCAGGCCAAAGGTATCGGCGGCAAACAACGTCAAACCAATTTGCAGCAATAAACCTAAGGTGCGCAGCAGCGCGACTTGGTCGGCGGCTTGCAGATTCGCTCCTAAAATTTTAACCATCATTATTCCTTAAGCTTAAGGCCAGCAGCTGCAAGTGCTGCACTGGATTGAGCGAGCGCCTGATTAAGCCCTGCGCTAAATTCCAACTCAGAATAAATGCCCAGCGCCGCTAAACGCCCGCAACTTAAGGTGCAGTTTTGCGGCCTTTTAGCGCGATCCATCGGTGTGAGTTCAGGGATTAAATGCGCGGTGTTAATCGCCAATAACTCACCTAAACTCAGTAGCATTTGGTACTTAGTCATGGTTTGCGACGCACTAAAATGATAAATCCCAGACACATCGGCAACATGTAACTGCCGCTTGATCAGCTTAGCGATGGCGCCAGCAATATCCGCCGTCGAGGTCGGCGAGCGAATGGCCCAAGCATCGACCCGCTGCGGCCTGCTATCCAGTAATTGATTGATTAACACTAATACCGCAGATTCGCTCAGTTGAGTCACTTCGCCGTAGAGGATCGGTAAACGTAATACCGCAAAACCGCTGTCGGTATTCAGCACACAGGTTTCACCCTGTAATTTAGACTCACCATAAAAGTTGACGGGATTGGGTGCGGCATCTTCGGCATAGGGCGGCGTTGTGCCATCAAACACATAGTCGGTTGAGATATACAGCAGCCAAGCTCCATGCTGTTTAGCGGCCTTAGCAAGGGTTTGGCTAGCGCTCAGATTCAGCGCCAAAGCCTGCTCAGGCGAGTGCTCGGACACATCGGGGCGACGCTCAGCGGCGCAGTGCACGATAACCTCTGGCCGTTCGTGGGCAATAAAGGCTTCTACTGTAATAGCTTGGGTTAAATCGAGTTTATGGATATTCGCTTCGGCGCGGCTAAAGCCGGTGGCAATCACCTTATGCCCTGCGGCAGTTAACTGTTTAACGACCGCCCTGCCGAGTAATCCGGTTGCGCCCGTCACCATAATATTTGCCATATTGCCCCAAACTCCTTAGCCACCCATTTGGCGGATAATTCTAAAAGCTTTTCATATTCAACGCACTTGTTTACTCTTATTTGCCCGTACGTAAACTGATTTGGGTTTATCCCACTCGACCTGATTAACAATAAAAGGCTGAATTTGACTCAAGCACTTCCCCTTATCCTCGCAGGCCCGATGCTGCGCCACTGTGATGCCTCGCACTTTACTCTCTGGTTTGTGAGCCGTGAGCCATTGACTGAGTTACAACTGGCCTTAGGGGAGCAAAGTTATGGGTTAACAGAGGAAGAAGTGCATTGCATCCCACTCGGCAAACACGCCTTTCAGTATTTGATTAGTGTGTCGCGACCTACACTGCTTACGCCTGAAACGGCTATTCCATACCGCGTTTCGGCTAAGGGGATTGGCGATATTTTCAATGGTGTCAATGGATTGCACTATAGCGGTGCCGACTCACCCCAGGTTTACTTTTGCACCGAACTCAAACAGGTATGGCATGGCTCATGCCGCAACCCCCACCACCATAGCGAGGATGCCTTAGTCGCCGCCGATACCACGCTAGCACAGCTTATCGATAAGGATTCGCAGCAGCGCCCAGCCCTGTTAATGCTCAGTGGCGATCAAGTTTATGTGGATGATGTGGCTGGCCCCATGTTATGCGCCATTGGTCAGGTGATTGAAAAACTCGGCCTGCACCATGAAGCCTTTCACGGCGCCACTATTGCGGGAAGCGAGGCAATCCGTTATCAAGCCGATAGCTTGTACTTACGCCATAAAACGCTGCTGCCACGTACCGAATATCCCGCCAAAACTGCGCTTTGGCGCTGGTATGTCAACCATCCGATATTTACCTCATCCATCGCAGAAAACCATTTAGTTAGCCTGAGTGAAATGATCGCCCTATACCTACTCACTTGGTCGCCCGAACTATGGGAGTTGGTTGATTTACCCAAGGATGTCGACGGTCTCTCTGCCGCCAACAAGCTGCGGTGGCAAAAAGAATGGCAAAACTTACTGGCCTTTAAAGCGGGACTCACTCAGGTTAGGCGCCTTATGGCGCATATTCCCGTGTATATGATGTTTGATGACCATGATATTACCGATGATTGGAATCTGACCGCTAAATGGGAACAAGCCGCCTACGGTCATGCATTTTCTAAACGAATCATTGGTAATGCCTTGATTGCCTATACCTTATTCCAAGGATTAGGTAATGCACCGGATAAATTTAATGCCGAGGTTCGCCCAAAGTTAGATGCGTTTTTCAATCGCCCCGACCCTAACACTCAGGATGCCTTGATTGATCTCTTACTGACATTTGAGCAATGGCATTACAGCTTAGACACCTCACCCAAGCTGGTTGTACTCGATACTCGCACCCGCCGTTGGCGCAGCGAATCGAATCTCGCCAAACCCTCGGGCTTGATGGATTGGGAAGCCTTAATGGATTTACAGCAGGCGCTACTGGGTCAATCTAAGGTCATTATCGTCTCGCCCGCGCCGATGTTTGGTGTCAAAGTGATTGAGGCGGTGCAACGCATGGCCACTTTTATGGGCGCTTCGCTGCTGGTTGATGCGGAAAACTGGATGGCGCATCCGGGCGCAGCCAATGCTTTGCTAAGCATCTTTATGCACCGCAAGACCCCAGAGCAATTTGTGATCCTCTCGGGGGATGTGCACTATTCCTTTGCCTATGACATCAGCATTCGCTTTCGCCGTAGCAGCCCAAAGATTTACCAAATTACCTGTAGCGGGATTAAAAACCAGTTCCCCGAAAAACTGCTGCCACTTTTCGACAAGCTCAATGGTTGGCTTTACGGCCACTTCTCACCATTGAACCTATTTACCAAGCGAAAGCGAATGTCATTACGGGGCAGACGGCCAAATGGCGAACGGAGCAAGCGTTTAGTCAACCGCAGCGGCATCGGCATTTTGGTATTAGCGGATAATGGCGAGCCCACTAAAATTGCCGTATTACATGGGGATATGAGCGAAACTCGGTTCGAACCACCGAGGCAAGAATAGCTTATTGCAACGGTTCAACACGCTTTTCAACCACGGCCGAATTAGCTGGCGTTACCGCGCTATCTTCTTGCTTGGGTAAGCTCTGATTAAATAGCTGTGACTCGGGACGCTTTAGCGGCGAGGTATTATCTAACATCTGATCCCAAATGACCTTTGGTGAGGATGACGATTCGGCTTTACTCTCATCCTCCTGCATGATCTCTGCACTTGGCTTTTTGGGTTCGATTACCGCACTCGCTTTACGGATCTCTGTTGTCAACTCATGAACATAAGGATGTTTCGTCCAGTTACCAACATACATGGCGCCTAAAAGCACTGCGAGACAGAGCAAAATTGAAATGATTGCAGATTTGGTCATCTTACCATCCTAATGGGCCGATAAAACGCAGCACTGAAACGTTGGTCGGACAGTATCATAACCATATAAGGCTACCGCCAACTAGTTTAAAACCAAAGCTGGCACGCACAGAACAGTATTAAAATTTGTACACCGCCCTCACTTCGCTTTATTGAGAGCGACATTTATCCAATAGGAATGGCTACCAAAGATAATCGAAACTCACTTCAACAGGAACTCCTTCAATAGCAGTAGGCAAATCAGTTTCCGGCTTCAAGGTGATTTTCAATACGGGTTTTTCGCCATCGAAGGGACCTGACAATTGCTTAGGTAAGCGCCCCACCAGCTCGGTGGGTTCAGAGATCTCGGCGCGTAACCGAGTGCCATTGGGTAACTTGATGGTTGCCTTTTGACCAATAGCAGTGTATTCCAAGTACTTAGGCTCAAGATAGGCAAAGATGACCGCCTCCTTACGCCCCGAGAGCAGTACGAGGGGTTTATCTTCGACTATATGCTCTCCCGTTTGTACTAGCACATCGACCACGCGAGTCGAATTAAGCGCCTTGATATGTAATTGCGACTCTTGCGCTCTTAATCGAGCTAACTGCAGCTCGATATTATATTTTGATTGAGCGATGGACCCCGCAAGCAACTCGGTTTTCTGCTGTTGACGTGCCTGCATCAAATCGACTTTTGCCTGTTCAAGCGCCATTTTTGCAGCAGTATGCGCCTGTAACACCGCCGCCATATCAGCCGTGGGAACAACACCTTGACGTTGGTAACGCTCAAAACTATCAAGCAAACCATTCTGCCGCGTAACACCTTCAGCCGCGACATCGATACGCTGTTGTAATTGCGCGAGGATTTCAGCATTGATGCTGAGATGATCAAACTCAAGCTGAGATAATTGCTTCTCTAACTCTTGGATCTGAGCATCTAACTGCGTATCTACTAAGGTGAGAATATCGGCTCCCTTGGTAATCACATCACCTCGTTTCACCATAATCGCGGCCACATCTCCAGCACTTGGGGCACGCACCTCTAAGGGTTCGGTAGTCACTATGCCACTGGCCAAAATAAACAAATGAGGGCGCAGTAATATCCAGCCGACCACAACTACAGGTGCAATAACTAAGGTTAATAACAAGTACCAACGCCCTTTAAAGCCCCCTCTTTTAGCTGCGGCATATTTTACCCCTATGCCTTTGTCATCAGTTGGTCGTTGCGCTTTGTCGCTCGGTTGATAATTCACTTTCATTAGAACTTTCTCCCACGTTTCAAAACCCACCACGGCGCCATTGAACTTTCTTCATGGGAGCGGCGAAAAACCTCATTCAATAGCGCAAATAGACACACTAAACGCATAAACAGCGCATAAAACGGATATAAAGGTAACCAAATGGCTAAACGTAAGTCCTGGGACAATCGCTCCGAAATTGCTAATAAAACCATCAAGTAGAAGAACACTAAGATGGCAAAATAGAAGCCATAAATCGTTAGCGAAATTGAGGTAATAAACTGCCACGGATAACTCAGCACTATTCCGATGGAATAAAATACGATAACAAATGGCATCAACACGTTCTGCAAGAAACCATAGAGCAAGGTAAAGATAAAGGTTCCGGTGCCGAGCAGCTTAGGCGTAAAGGCTGGCCAGTGTTTGCGAAAATACAAAAATAATAAATCCCCATCCCAACGCAGGCGCTGTAACACTAACGTTTTGAGATCGGCCGGCGCATCTGTATGGCCAACGGCCAAGGTCGCAAAAGGAATACGCCAGTCTGGATGACGCTTAAAGTATTGCTTAATCCTCACGGTTAAATCCAAATCTTCAGCAGTATGGGTATCCCAGCCGCCAATTTGAATTAAAAAGGTCCGCCTAAAAGCGCCAAAAGCCCCAGAAATATTATTCAGCAGGTTCCATTGCCCAAGTCCGGTTTTTCCACCTTGCATTGAGATCAGATATTCAATCGACTGCATGCGAGTCAATATCGACTCATTCACATTGCGCACCCTTAATGCGCCCCCAACAGCGGGCACATTAGGATCTTCAAAATAGGGCACTATCTGCGACACCATGTCATTGTCGAACGAGGTATCCGCATCGGCATTGATCACAATGTCGCCCGTGGCAATTGATAGCCCCGCATTTAAGGTCGACACCCGGCCTCCGCGCTGCCACTTGGGCAACACCACCACCTTGCGATTTGGTGCTTGGCAAGCCTTGGCCGCCGCCATCGCAACTTGATAAGTCAGTGCGTTTTGGACGGCACCATCAACAACAGCAATGATCTCTATCTCACCGTCATAAACCTGTTCGATAAAGGAATCGATTGTCGATTTGACAGCTTCACCCTCGGCATAACAAGTGATCACACAGGAAACTTTAGGTTTATAAAGTGACTGCCGAGGCACTTGTACGAAGTTGGTGTAGTAAAACCGCATAATGCCAGTGAGCACCAATAGCATTAGCGGCGCCTCATACAGCAGTATGAGCGGCACCAGCCAAGCGAAAAAGCTTAAGTGTTCAGCCAATTGGTGCCAGATATCGAGCACCATGTAGCTGATGGTGTTGAACTCACTCATATTGGCTTAGCTTTAACTAATTGATCTGTTAGCCATTCACCCACATTTTCACCAATGTCCGCGGGCAAGGTTAGGGCTTTTACGCTGAGTTCAATCTTAGATGTGGATTGCAATTCTTTAAGATCAAACAACTTCTTATAGATACTCTTTAGCTGGCTCATATCCGTCATGGGCAGTAACATCAGCAAACCATCACGGGTATAATTACTGCATGCATCAGTCACCCGAATAACGCTTCGCAGCCGCTCTTGCAGGGCATCAAGCTGAGCAAAGCCCTTCGCCTCGCCCTCTGCCTGCAAAAACTCATCTACATTGAGCATTTGAATCGACAAAATAGAATGGGTTTGATGATGGCGTTTCGCCAATTTATTTTGCCAATCAACCAACCAAAAAAACTGTGCACTGGTCATTTGCTCACCTGGCTCAAAGGCGAACCAAGATTGCGAACGCCCTTGACGAACTAAGGTACGCCCAGGGATCGCCAGTTTAAAGCTGTACACATTCCTTACATGCAAATCATCTAGCTTGCTGCTGAGCTGGCAATGCAAGCATTTTGCCTCCACCACAGCATCGACAAACAAGGTTTGGCAGCTATTACAATGCTGATTCTCTATCGGCCTATCGTAATCCACCCCAATGTGACGCAGGCTTTGTAAACAGTTTGGACAACTTAGCGTATTCAACTTGCGAAATGATGCTTGAGCACCAACGTGCCCACAGTTAAAACAATGCAAACTACTTTGCAACTCGATGTCGATACTATGACATTGGGGACAGACATCGATGTAATTAAGATGCCCAGAATGACACCCAGGGCAAAAACGTAATCGATTAGATAATTCAGCCTTTTCAATCAACTGAGATTTTTGTAATTCGCCCAACCAAGTAAAGCTTTCCTCAGGATGAATACCAAAACAGCGTAATAACGGATAATCATAGAGGTATTTTTTTTCAGGTACGGAATGCGGTTCTAATATGGCATTGTGATGACACCACAGATAAGCCAGCAGCTTATAACGAGGATCATCTTGATAATCTAACTTAACCTGCTGCTTCTTCAGTTTGTATATTTGATAGTGTTCATTATATTCAGCATTCCATAAACCATTTGCTAAATAAGGAGATAAGGCACTTTCATGGCAGACTAATATATGACTCAAAAAAGTAGCATCATTTTCTCTAAGAACACGGAGACACTTATCTTGTTCTTCCGTCTGCAACGATAATACAATTAGTTCTGCTGAATGCCCCAGTTCTAACAAAGCTTCAACAGAATTAAATGCATCAAAATCAGGATACCAAGATTGTCTATGGCAAGGACCAATCCAAATAAAATTTTCGTAATAACAATCGTCTGCAATACTTACTGAATATGTAGATGTCATATAAAAACCTTACGCAGATATAAAAACACCCATCATAAAAGCAAACATCCATGTAATAACTTATAAAAGTAATTCTTACACTGAGTTATCATCAGAAGACTCTTCTAACGCTTAATCTTATCCTAGATTAGGCTAGAGCAATGAGAACATCAAAAACAGATGTAACACAAAGTATCAAAAATAGCTTAAACCACAGCAATATTGACCTTAATTATTTATTAAGAACAATAAATATAAACAGATAAAACTTATATTTCAACTAAAGACAGGGTATTAAAAAACGAATAAACGAGTTTCAACACAAATAAATAACATCAATCGATATTTATATACAAGTGTTCGCATTGAACATCATGTTTATTGTCCGAAAGAGGATCGACAAAACGTAATCGCTGCGCTAAGAGTTGTAGTGGTTTGGCAAAATCATCCGGCCCTTGAGGTAATAAGGTTGGATAAAAGCGGTCATTTAATAATGGCATACCAAGACTTTGCATATGCACCCGCAATTGGTGAGTTTTGCCGGTAATCGGACTTAACTCGAATAATCCAAACTGCCCTTTAATCGCGATCAAGCTTATTTCCGAATGGGTATTTGCCTCGCCTTCGACTATTTTCATGGTAAAACTGGGTTCGCTGCGTTGCATGCGATTTTTGACCGTCCAATGTCGTGGCAACATTAATTCGCCACTCGCATGTTGTGCCAAAAGTTCAGGAGTAAGTTTGGCAATCGCTTGATAATCTTTACGAATCGCATCATCGACAAAAAGCTGATGATAAATATGCCGCGTTTCAGGACGAATGGTCATCAGGATCACTCCGGCGGTTTCACGATCAAGTCGATGCGCTGGTGCGATAGTGTCGATGCCCGTTCGAAGACGTAAACGATGCACTAGGCATTCATTCACATAATCGCCACTAGGGGTCACGGGTAAAAAATGCGGTTTGTAGGCCAAGATAAGATTGTCATCTTGAAATAAAATCTGCTCCGCGAACGGGACTTTCGTTTCCACCGGCACTTCACGGTAATAATAGGCCCTCGCCGTCGGGCGATAAGCGGTATCGAGCCCAATTAAGCTGCCGTCTTGCCAATGTACTTTGCCATCGAGGATGCGCTGACGCCATACCGCTTCGCCAATACGGGCAAAATGATCAATCAAAAAGGAAAACACGGTTGGTTTATCGACCACATCTAAGGGAAGTACCACAAAAGAAGGCTGGGCGGCGCGGGCGGTTTGAGTCATAAAAAGAACTAGCGGCTACAATGAGTCGCTATTTTAGCCTCGGTGTGGTTTTTCAGTCCACATGGGACTTGATGAGTTGTAAAACAAAGTCCATGGTTTTGTGGCAATCGGGTTGATTCACCAGCACCAGCTTATCGCGGTTATACATGGGCAGCACTTCTAACCAACGTTGGCTAACCCAAGCCGCATCCTCTAAATGCACTTGGGAATATAATTCTAGTAAGTCAGGATTTACTTCATAAAACTGTTCAAGGGCGGCACTGATCAGCTCGAACTCCCCTTGTATCGGCTCTTCCTGCCAGTTTTGGCAAGGCAGAGTGCGGGACATCCATAACTTATCTTTCGTCTGTGCAGCCGAGAGAATACTAACCCTTTGGCACCCCTCTAAAACAATGCTGAGGGTATCATCTTCTAACTGATTAAAATCGATAATCTCGCACTGTGTCGCAGTCGGATAACAGGGCGGATTGCCGCTGGGCTTACTCGCCGCAAACGCTAAATCGTATTTGCCTTTTAACACATCCGCGACCATGCGCAATTGGCCCGGCTCGACCACGCGGACCTCAATCCTTCCCTGTGGCAGCAACAAGGCATCGCGCATAATTAACGCCATTTCTCGTGTTTGCATAGCAACCTCCTGCCCCTTATAGAAGAAAACGCTCAAAAACTAGCCGAATTCTTATTAATTTAGAGTGTAGCAGGAGAAATAATTTCCTTCCTAAAGTCGCTGACGCTAAAAAAGCATTTAGGCGTACTTGCCTCTCTCACCCTACAGCGGCGCTAAGTGTGCGGCGATATTTCCCTTGGCACACACCTCGGCAAATTCGTCAGCAAGGCGCTCGCTTAAGGCAACAGAACGGCGCCAATACTGCATCCGCTGCGCAGTATCCAGTTGTTTAAAGTCTTCACGGTCGGGCACCTTACCAAAAGGCAGTGACGCCACAAACTCCGCCGAAGGCGCCAGCACCAAGGCGTTATGGTAATTGGTGCGCGCTCGGCGCCAGGTCAAGGATTTATCGAACCATCCAGGGCTCATATGGGGATAAAAATGCGGGTACAGGGTCAATCCCATAATAGTATGGGATAAGGGCAAATCGAAGTGATAGTCGGTGATGCCGCCATCATAGTATTGCCCCGCGGGCGCGCCATCAATCCGTGAGACTGACGCAAGCACTAATGGAATAGATCCCGTTGCCAACATCACAGCATCCATATTGGCCTCGGTGAGCCTCGCCTGCTGGCTGGGTAAATCGTCAAGTTGCTTAAAAGGTGATGCTGCCACTTGCTGGCTAAACACCACCCGCTCGAAATGCCAGCCCAAGGTTTTGCGGCTAATGATGTTGGTCGCAGCCGCCATCGCTAGCCCAGCCGCTAATGGCAATCTATGGCTAAGACGATTGATGTGTTTAGCGCGGCAGGCAATTAAGTGACTATGAATAAAGGGATGATTGACTATCTCGCGACCACCCGTCTCGCCAAGAATTCCTTGGACTATGCCCTTTACCTGCTCGCTCACTTCCTGCGGTGTCGGTATCGTTTCATACCGTTGGCCAATGTAGTAATCCTCTAAACGTGCGTAGGCTTGTAGTGGATCCTGCTGTGCTAAACAGGCTAAACGCCAGGCGCCAGAGGATGCCCCTAAGGTGTATAGCGGCGTTTGCCTATCTTTAAAAAATTCAGCAAAAAGATACTTATCAAGCCCCGCAATCCCTAACCATTTGGGTCCACCGGATGCCGCCAATAGTTGTGTAAAAGCATCGGGATGCAGACCTTGCTCCCTGATAATGTTAAAGGCCGTAGGACCTGCAAGAAAGCGTAATGCGGGCAAAACTTAACTCCTTAAAGTGCCTCAAACCTGAGGTTTACTGCCATTAAAACACAGCCGCCAAGCGCGATAAACCTTCAGCAAACCTAATGGATCTAGATGATTTTATTCACTTAGCCAATCATATGAGCTGTGGCGACATATTCGACTAGCTTTAAATGATTATCTAGAACAGTAAGCTCTGAGTTAGTTCTTTTCTGTCTAGATGTAACAATTGTTACAGTGATAACCTTCGCCCTATCGAATTGTTACTTTCGTTGGTTCAATGTTTTCGTTCCAGCTTAAGGTTAATCCACATTGAGAGGTTTTATGCGTCCAGCCGTTATCGCATTAGCAGTATCTTCAACTTTGGTTTTTCCTGTCGTACACGCAGAAGAACAGGCCAGCAACGTTGAGAAAATTGAAGTCGTCGGCTCGCGGATCGCTCTGCGCACCGCAACCGACAGCGTTGCCCCCGTCGATATCATTACCGCGGAGCAACTCGAATCCACAGGTATGACCGAAACCGCTAAGGCGCTGCAATTTGCCGCGCCAAGTTACAGTTTCCCCTTCTCATCGGTGACCGATGGCTCAGATGCGGTGCGTCCTGCCAGCTTACGCGGCCTGTCGCCAGACCACACGCTAGTACTGGTAAACGGTAAACGCCGCCATGGTTCGGCGCTGGTGCATTTAAGCGGCACTGTCGGCAAGGGCTCATCTAACGTCGATTTGAACGCAATCCCGATGACATCCATTAAACGCATTGAAATCCTGCGTGACGGCGCCTCGGCACAATACGGCTCAGATGCGATTGCCGGTGTTATCAACGTAGTCTTAAAAGACAACGACCAAGGCGGTAGCGTCTCGGCTCAAGCCGGACAAACCTATCAGGGTGACGGTGAACAATGGCGCGTTGGCGTAAACCACGGGATGAGTTTTAACAACGACGGTTTTGTGAATATTGGCGTCGAAGCCCACCATAAAGACAGCACCAACCGCGCAGGCTTAGATCCACGCCAACAATATCCTAAGCTGCCAGACGGTTCTGCTGATCCGCGTGAAGCGACTTTCAACCGTAAGAGCCACCAAGTGGGCGACGCCGAATACGATAACTTAGGCTTATTTATCAACGCGGCGCAGCCTTTCTCAAACGACAGTAAACTCTATGCCTTTGGTGGCATTAGCCAACGTGAAACCAAATCCGGCGCATTTTATCGCCGCGCGCTCGATGCCCGTAACTTGACCGAGCTTTATCCCGACGGCTTTTTACCGCAGATCAATCCTAAGATCATCGACTCATCATTCGTGCTGGGCTATGAGTTCAATCTCGGCGAGTGGAATATTGATACTTCAGCGGGCTATGGCGGAAACTCGTTCGAATACAACATTGTAAACACCCTAAACGCATCACTCGGCCCAGATAGCCCGACGGAATTCGATGCGGGCACCCTGTCCACCAGCGAAGCAAACCTGAACATCGATATCTCGCGCTACTATAACTTTGCCAATGACTCAGAGATCTTAGTGGCAACGGGTGTCTCTTGGCGCCAAAACGGTTATCAGATTGACGCAGGCGAACCGGGTTCTTACATCAATGGCGGTTATGATAACCGTGCAGCGGGCAGCCAAGGTTTTACCGGCTTTACACCTGAGTCAGAAGTCGATGAAACTCGCGACAATACCGGTGTTTATGTCGAGCTTGAAAACCAATTAACCACTGAGTTTTATTGGGCAGCGGCGCTACGTTACGAAAACTATTCTGACTTTGGCGGCAACACCAGTTGGAAGCTCGCGGGTCGTTACGACTTCACTGACCATTTAGCCCTGCGCGGCACAGTGAACACAGGCTTTAGAGCGCCGAGCGTACAACAGCTGTACTTCAGCAATATATCTACCCTGTTTAATCCTGATCCGACTACGGGCCAGTTAGTGCCTATCGAATCAGGCACCTTCAACACCTTATCACCAGTCACTAAGGCCCTTGGCATTAACGAACTCGACCCAGAGCTGTCGCAATCCTTCAGCTTAGGCTTGGTCTACACCAATGATACGGGTTTAGCGTTAACCTTGGATGCCTATCAGATTTCAATCGATGACAGGATTATCCTCTCAAGCTCAGTGACGCCAAACGACTCACCCGCAGTTGCCGCGGCGCTGGCCAATACCAATGCAGAATCGGCGCGCTTCTTTATTAATGCCGTCGATACCCGTACTCGCGGCGTCGATTTAGTAGTGAGCCAAGATTTTGATATCGGCTCTTGGGGCGATTTACGCGCCAACTTGGCGTACGCCTATAACAAAACTGAAATCCAAGATATTCATTTCCCTGAAATTTTGGACGGACTCGGCCCTAAACTCTTCGATAATATCGAACAAACCCGCATGACCTCTGCGACGCCACATAACACAGGTAACTTTGGTCTGACCCATGAATTAGGTGACTTTAAGACTAACATTCGCCTCAGCTATTTCGGTGATTACACTGTGGGTTACTCAACGGGTGATGTGAATTACAGCGACCAATGGGTGATGGATTTATCCGTACGCTACGCCGCAACCGATGCCTTAAGCTTCACCGCTGGCGTACAAAACTTGTTTGATGTGTATCCTGAAAAACGCCCAGATGACAATAACTTCAATGGTATTTTCGTCTATCCATTAACCAACACGCCGTTTGGATTTAATGGGGGTTACTACTTCCTCGAGGCTAAGTACACTTACTAAGCCGCAAACCATCAAAACAGGCCATTTATGGCCTGTTTTTTATGTCTATCGCTTATGTTCTAACGGCGGTGAACTGATTATAATCTTTACAATTCACTCATTTACTTACGCCATATCGAGTACCCCATGATTGTCGATACCTTAGCTAATCGCCATATTTATCAATCACTCAGCCCACGCATTGCCACGGCATTAGCACATCTTGCCAGCACAGACTTTAGCCAACTGCCCGTTGGCAATTATCCCCTTGATGGCGAGGATATTTTCGTGATCGTCAATGATTACCACACCAAGCTACAATCGACGGAACCCTTTGAAGTACATCAAAAATACATCGATGTGCAGTATGTGGTCAGCGGCGAAGAAGAGTTTGGCTATCTACCATTGGCCGACCAAACACCCTCAAAACCTTATTTCGAAAAGCACGATTACGCCGAGTTCGATTACGAGTCGAATAAAGCCAACGCCTCCTACATTCAACTAAAGGCAGGCATGTTTGCGCTCTTTTTCCCTGGCGACATGCATATGCCCGGCACGAGTGATACACCGACAGCGGTGCGTAAAGTCGTGATAAAAGTGAAAATCTAAAATCTGAGTCAACAATGCCTAAGTTTTGACAGAAATAGCCGCTTAAGGCGCAGCGATATGCGCTTTGGCTATTTCCGAATCGGACGAAATATTGTTAAAATTGCCACAAATTTAAAGGAGAGTCCCTGAAATGCCTATGTACGTTGTCGGTCACAAAATCCCCGATTCTGATTCAATCTGTGGTGCTATCGCGTTAGCTTATCTAAAAAACCAAATCGGTGAAGAAGCCGTTGCCGCACGTTTAGGTGAGTTATCACCCGAAACCGCTTTTATTCTGGAGCGTTTTGGCTTTGAAGCGCCAGAATACAAAACCAGCTATGCTGGCGAGCAGGTCTACATTGTTGACCACTCTGAACTGACTCAAGCACCGGACGATATCGCCAAAGCGACCATCGTAGGGATTGTGGATCACCACAAATTAGGCGATCTGACCACTGATACGCCATTAGAGTGTTGGATCCGCCCAGTAGGTTGCAGCAACACGGTCATTAAGATGATGTACGACTTTTACCAAGTCGCCATTCCTAAAAATATCGCTGGCATTATGATGTGCGCCATCCTAAGCGACACTGTGATCTTCAAATCACCGACTTGCACCACAGCTGACATTCGCTGCGTTGAAGCCTTAGCCGAAATCGCAGGCATAGAAGACTTTAAAGCACTGGGCATGGAAATGTTCAAAGTAAAATCGGCAGTTGAAGGCACGCCAGCACGCGACCTCGTGATGCGCGACTTTAAAGACTTCAACATGAACGGTAACTTAGTGGGTATCGGCCAATTAGAAGTAATTGATCTGTCAGTATTTGATGCAATCAAAGCCGAACTAGAAGCCGATATCAAAGCATTGAAGGTTGAAGGTAACCGCCACAGCGTACTGTTACTGCTGACCGACATTATGAAAGAAGGCTCAGAACTATTAGTGGTTTCTGACGATACCGATCTGATTAACCGCGCCTACGGTAAAACTCCAGTTGATGGCAAAGTGTGGTTAGACGGTGTATTAAGCCGTAAGAAGCAAGTTGTACCACAACTGCAGGCCGCTTTCGCTTAGGCGACCATTAAGTCGTAATGCCTAAAAAGCCGAACTCAGTTCGGCTTTTTTGTGCCTTCGATATGCTCCATTCCATAAAATCAGTATGAAACTTTGCTCATAAAGCTACCCTAAATTTGGCAGTGCCGAGTAAGATGGGATGATTCATTCCTGCTCCCTGTTTTCATCATGCCAGAAGTCTTACAACACCTTATTACCGAAATGACCCCTTGGTTGCAGCAATACGGTTATCTGCTTCTGTTTATCGCTATTGCCGTCGAGGGATTTGGCATTCCAGCCCCAGGACAATCCTTACTCATTGTTGCCAGTTTACTGGCGGCTACGGGGCAAATGTCACTTTCATTAGTTTTGATCGTAGCCAGCGGTGCAGCCCTGTGTGGCAATACATTGGGTTATTTTATTGGTCGACGCTTTGGCGAGGTATTGCTGCGAAAAGGTTGGATAAAACCCAAACTAGAAGACAAAATTCATGATGTGATTGGCCAATATGGCATTGCAGCCTTAGTGCTCAGCCGCTTTGTCGAAGGGCTTAAGCAATTTATGTTTATAGGCTGTGGGCTGGCCAAGATGCCTTTTAAACAATTTGTGATGGGCAACCTACTCGCCACCAGCATTTGGGTGACTCTTTTTAGTCTAGGGCCAGTGTTAATCCGCGATGAAATCGCCCCAATACTCGCGTTTTATCATCAACATAAATACCCTACATGGGCGATCGTTAGCCTGTTGCTAATCTCGTTACTGCTGCTAAGTTGGCGTAAATGGCAAATGAAAAATCAATAAAGTGCGCACTTCCATATGCTCATTTTTCCGCCGAGATTGTGGTAACCCAATTGTAGTAATGAGTTACTCATTCTCAACTTTAGGTCGAGGTGGCGTTTCCTCTAGCGGTTGATGCTCATTCGCTGGATTAGCCTGTGGCGATTCTTCCTTTACACCTTCCCGCTGTGGCAATTCCAAGGTTGATTCTGTCTTAATCGGTACTGGAGGCTCTGGTTGCTGTGATGGGTTTTCAGCTTCAGCAACAGGTTCAACAATAACCACAGGCTCGTCTGGAGTACTCGTTTGGCCACTGGTTGTATTTGTGGCTTCAGGCTCTGGCGCAAGGGTGGCTAAATCTTCATTCGCAGGGCTTTCAACCGCATGTTTAGGCAATTGATTTCGATATAAATCAATCATACCCATCACCTCGGACAGCGCCTTAGCGTGATCCGACGTTAAGATCCCATTATGCCCAGAGACAATTTCATCGGACACAGCGAGCACCCAAACCGCCTGCATATTGGCATCGGGACAGGTCTGCACACTGCGCCTTGCCTGTAAGCGGGCTCGAATTTTCCAGCCCGAATGCGGCAACGTCATCATACAACCGGGAAGCTGATCGTGAGCCATTAATGCTGAAGGCATTTTCATCGGCGTAGCACAGTTACCGCCTGAACATTTATCGATATCATGGGTTATTGCCCAAGAATTACCCAGTGCCCGTTCGCCATCTTTTATGTAATTAAACGCCTCTTTTACCGCAAAATCGCCCTTAGATTGCAACACTACCATACTCGGTTTTTGCCTATCTAAGCTCATCAAAGTATCGAGCGGCTTAAAATCCTGCGCTGGCGCGGCGGGGTTTAACAGTAAGAATAGATTCGGGTTATCTTGCTCAGTATCGATAGCCGCCTTAATTCTATCTTTGCTGGCGTGCAACACGACTAAGCCACCAAGACTATGACCGATAACGGTATAACGCAGTAGCTGATGCTCAGCGACCAATCCATCCAATTTATCCAGTAACTGCGATAAACCCGTTTGCCCTATGCGTTTTGCTACGGCTTTACGCTGCAAAATAGTCGGGAAATCCAATGGTTCAATCCAACTAGTAGCATCATCCGAACCATCGAGCCAGAAAGGATCGTACTTATCTCCCCGCCAGCCGATGTATAAGCCGAGCAAGTTTCGTTGAGAATCAGAGGCCGCCATTTGCTGATAAAACTGTTCGAAAGCGACAAAGTTTTCATCCTTGGGATTGGCACTGTGGTGCCAGCCATGGACAAAAATCAGCAACTCAGGCGCAGTGCCATTATTGGGTTGTAAAATCCGCGCCTTAAGCGCTTGCCATTGTCCATCATTGTGGGGCTGGCCTTGATCGTTAAATTCAATCACATGCAGATTTTGCTTGGCTGTATCAGGGCCGGGCATGTGGTAGGCTTGGTCGGGAATAAAAGGAAGCAAAATACCGAGGGACAACAACATTAAAAACAGTAACTTGTACTGAGTAAACTTCTTAAGGCTCATTTATGACAACTAAATTGTGGCCAGACTAGGCCAATAAAGACACGCTGCTGGGGCTAACAGCAAATTGGCCAAATTATACGCTAACCCCAGATTCCCAGCTAGAGCGGAAATAGCCTTTTATCACAGAGCTCATATCAATCTTAGCGCCATGTGTCTGGCAATTTCACTTGGCTCCAAAGATCGGCGCACAATGGCGCGGTGTGCTGCCACTGACCACTCCCTATCCATTTCACTAAAGCATCACCGACTTGCGGATAGGCAATGGGATTTGGCGATGCGGCCTTAAGCCAACGCTTCACCGCGCTGATATCTAAGCTCATCATACTGTCGCCCGCGCCCAATAATTGTAGCGCTGCCACATTCGATAGCTGCTCGAATTGACCAATCAGCGGCTTGACCAACAACTTTTTACCTAAGGTCAGCGCCTCACTCGCAAGCTCGAATCCCGCATTACCGATGACACCACCGCAGCTCGCTAAATGCTGTTTAAATCCATCACGATTAAACCCATGCCATTGAATATGATCGGCAATGCGTTTGGTAGGCTGCTTGGCGTGATACACCAAAAACTGATAATCCGTAAAAGGCTTAAAAAAATCGGCAATCACATCCGCCTCTTCGAAGGGTAAATACACCAATATTTGATGGGTATGTTCAATGGGACTGACATCCACTTCGACAAAGGGAGGCAAGATCGGAAAACCAAAATGATGCCAATGGCATCCTAAAGCCACATCCACCGGTGCAAAGTAGTTGAGTAGTAACTCATTCAACCAAGTGCTTCCCAATTTAGGCACAGGATGAGTCAAGGCAGCTTGGTGGCTTATCCCAATAGAGGGGACTCCCTGGCGCCTCGCCGCCCATGCGGATATGGGTTCAAAATCATTTAGAACGAGGTCATAGCAACTAAGATCCAGCGCTTGAATATCCTTAAGCAACGATAAAGAACAATTCTGCTTCACCGTTTGCGTGATATTGACTCGCCCTGAGTGCGTAGCAAAAGTCATCCCTGCTTGGACGCGGTAATCCCCAAAACACTCCATATCGAAAAAATCTTCAGTCTTGCGCCCCGAAAACAAAAAGTCGACTTGAATATTGCGCTCAACTAAGGCCTTTGCCATCACTCGAGCACGACTTAAATGACCATTCCCTGTGCCTTGAACTCCGTAGAGTATTCGCATTGCTTATCCTTTAACTGTGAATGAAAGAGTGGTGAATCAAGGAGGTATCCAACGAATGAGTGCCTGATTGTGTTAAATCACGGGATGCACAAGCAAAACAGCCCCCGTACCTAACAGAACACCGGCGACAATATCTGAGGGGTAATGCACCCCAAGCGCAATACGTGAGGCACCAATACAGAGCGCCCATACGTAAGCAAAAGGCGCAGCCACGGGATACACCTGCGCCACACTTGTGGCCATCACAAAGGCGGCCGCCGTGTGTCCCGAAGGTAGGCTAAAACGATCTGAGGGTTCAAAGCCGCTTTCAAACCCAACCAAGGCATGACAGGGTCGAGTACGGCGAATGCTATTTTTGAGTAATATGTACAACGGCAATTCAATCAAAAAACTCGCCAACAGTAGATTGAACAGGTTCTGCCCTTGGGAGTGTGTCAGCATCAACCCAACAGAGAGATACAGATACACATGCCCATCTCCAGTTGCCGATATACGCTTCGCCCAAGCATAAACACCGTGACGCTGGCTCAAATCCACAATGCGGTAAAACATGCGCTTATCTAAGTCTGTAATGTAACTCAACATAAAACAGGCTCCTTGCTGGCATGCCAGCGAGTATCATGGCGATGTTAATGAGTGCATTCTCTCGACAGCTGTTAGCGTCTGCATGTGTTAACGCCCTGTCAGACGACTATTTCACGATAGAACCCCACGCTAAACCTACGACAACTTAAACAGAGATGGCTTAAGTGCTCAGTGTTAAGGTGAGACTAAGAACTGGCGATGACGGTAAAGTGACATCAGGCCTAAAGTTTTATGACACCTGTGGCGAAAATGGTGAGGAATGAAGCGATCAATTGGAGCAAGAGGGAAAACGTACGGGGAGAATACAGTGCTGCCCAGTTGCTATGAACGGGCAGCACTGTCAGAAAACCTTCAAGCGACAGCTTGTTCCAGCGCTTTAGCGCGGTAAATTTTCGTCAAATGGTAAATATTGATACAGGCAACAAAGGCGTTCATACCCGCAACAGGCCAGGCTGAAATAAATACGCCATAGATAACAAACAAGGTACAACCGACAAAGTTTAACCATCTTAACCAGATGATATTCTTCATCATAAGTGAAATTGCCACCATTACTGAGGCAAAATAACCAATAATTTCAATCGTGTTTACAGCTTCCATAGGCACCTCTCGAAGGCCCTCTACCGTCCATAAGCGTAACGGGGGGTCCTTGCCCCTAAAGCAAATTAAGTTAAGTAAGTTAATTTAAACTTGGGATATAATACCAAAACGCGCAACAGAGTTGTAATAAAAAACCGTTATTTAATGACCGATATCAAGTTTTGAGGATAAACACCTGTTAAGTGACGAAAGTTTACAACATAAGTGTTAACGTCCAAGTGCAACAATACCGTGATTGATAACACTTTTCTTTTCAGGAATCCCTTTTATACTGGCGTAAACTCGCTAAACTGTACGCAACGCGGATCAATAGGAGTGTAAATATGGAATACAACACCTCAGAACTATGTGACATGTACTTAGATGTCGTAGATGTAGTCGAGCCCATGTTCAGTAACTACGGTGGTTGTAGCTCTTTTGGCGGTTCTATCAGCACCATTAAGTGCTTTGAAGACAACGGCCTAATCACCGAGGTCTTACAAGAAGATGGCCAAGGTAAAGTCTTGCTGGTTGACGGTGGTGGTTCATTACGCCGCGCCCTGATCGATGCATCTATCGCAGAAATCGCAGTCAACAACAACTGGGAAGGCATTATCGTTTACGGTTCAGTACGCGATGTGGATGCGCTGGAAGAATTAGACATCGGCATTCAAGCCCTTGCTTCAATTCCTGTGGGCGCCGATGGCAATTCAGTGGGTGAAGTCGATATCCCGGTCAACTTTGGCGGCGTGACCTTCCTCCCTGGCGATCATATCTATGCCGATAACACTGGCGTCATTCTATCGCCAGAACCACTCGATATCGAGTAACGCTAAATAACATCGAAAGAAAGCCAGCTAAGCTGGCTTTTTTATTGGCAGATACCATTAAGTACCATTGAATATTCGTCCTTGGGTACGCCACAATATCCCTGTCCCTACCCGATAAGAATACTAATCTATGTCTGAATTTATCCCATTTACCCAAGCCGATATCGCCAGTCTCGTTAGCCCGCGAGCCGGTGAGACCAAAATAGGCCAATGCGTACACCTGGCTAACCATGAACATCCATTAGAAACGATACTCACCACCGCTAAAGCCCATGGTGCACAATTTGCCATTGTCGGAGTGGGTGAAGATATCGGCCCACGGGCTAACCTAGGCAGAGGCGGTGCCACCGACGCCTTTACCACCAGCATGCGCCAGTGGTTGAATTTACAGTCGAATCGTTTTCTTTCGGGCGCCGAATGCCTGATTTTAGGGCAAGTTCATACGGCGGATCTGCAATTACAAGCACAGGATGGCGAAGGCGCGAGCCTAACCCATCTACGCCAAGCAGTTGAGCTGCTCGATGAACGGGTGATTAAACTAGTCAGCGCCATACAAGCGGCAGGGCTTGAACCCATAGTGATTGGTGGCGGCCACAACAATGCCTATGGCCTGTTAATGGCGACCTCGGCCCATTATCAACGCCAAGTTGCCGCAGTGAATTTAGATCCGCACAGTGATTTTCGCCTGCTCGAAGGGCGTCACAGCGGTAATGGCTTTAGTTACGCCGCCAATCGCGGCGCGCTGGGGTATTACCATGTACTCGGTTTGCACGAGCTCAAAAACAGCGAAGCCAATTTACAACAACTCACTGAGTTTGGTGGCACTTGGCATAGTCTGCAACAAATTTGGATTCGCCGAGAGATTAGCCTGACGCAGGCGCTGCAGGATATTGCCAACAAACTTAACCAAACCTCGCTCCCAGTAGCGTTAGAGTTGGATGTCGATGCCATCGCCAAAATGCCGAGCAGCGCCTCGACCGCCGCCGGAATTCCACTACTCGATGCCGCCCACTACATCAGCTATATCGCCAGCCGCTGTCCCTGTGCTTATTTACATTTAGCCGAAGCGGCTCCAAGCTGCCATGAGGCTGGCATAGAAGCTGGCTTTAGGGATGTGGGTCAGAGTATCAGCGAGTTAATTTATGCCTATGTACAAGCAAGATGCCAATTTTTAGCCCGATAGCATCGTTTGCTTGTACCCTTACAGGCGCGAAGCTATTCACCAAATCCTGATATTGTGGTCTAATGCCAGTCCATTTTATCGGGTCGGCACACTAAACACTGGCAAAAGCCAAACTCTTTAAGCTAACGCCTTGAGGAGAGTTTACTAGCTCGATCACAGAGTGATAGATCAAAGATTCAGCAAATGCAGGCGATGGCTTACACTCGCCACTAATACTTTGCAAAACAATAGGAATACATTGATGTCTGAGGGTGAATCTAAAAATACCCACTTTGGTTATAAAACCGTAGAGGCGGATAAAAAGGCCGATCTCGTTGCTGGCGTGTTCCATTCGGTTGCCGCCAAGTACGATATCATGAATGACGTTATGTCCTTCGGTATTCACCGTTTTTGGAAACGCTACACCATTGAAGTATCTGGCGCTCGTCCGGGTATGAAGGTGCTTGACCTTGCCGGTGGTACGGGCGATTTAACCGCTAAATTCTCTCACTTAGTGGGCGATAAAGGCGAAGTGGTTTTAGCTGATATCAACGATTCTATGCTAAAAGTGGGCCGCACTAAGCTACGTGACAAAGGCATTGTCAACAATGTCAGCTACGTGCAAGCCAATGCCGAAGCACTGCCCTTCCCCGATAATCACTTCGATATCATCACTATCGCCTTCGGTCTGCGTAACGTAACAGACAAAGATGCCGCGCTTCGTTCTATGAACCGCGTACTTAAGCCAGGCGGTAAGTTATTGGTATTAGAGTTTTCTAAGCCCCAGCATGAAATCATGCGTAAAGTGTATGATTTATATAGCTTCAAAGTCTTACCAAAGATGGGTGAACTCATTACTAAAGACGCTGACAGCTATGAGTACTTGGCCGAATCCATTCGGATGCATCCAGATCAAGACACTCTTAAGCAAATGATGGTGGATGCGGGCTTTGAACAGGTCGATTACACCAATATGACCGATGGCATTGTCGCCCTGCACCGTGGTTATAAATTCTAATGATGCCGCAAGAAGTGGTGTTACTTGCCTGCGCCGCGATTGAGATGGGTCTGAAACAACTTCAGACCCAAGCGGGCGACGCCTATGCGCGCCAGCGCCAGCTACATGGCAAAGTATTTCGTATTCAATTAACGCAACTCAACTGGCCAATTTACTTGGTCTTTGCCAAAGAAATCCAAGTAATGAGTCGCTATGAGGGCGATGTCGATGTCAGTCTGCACGCTGATGCAACCACACTTTATCGCGTGTCCGAAGGTGCCAACCTGACTGAACTTATCAAGCAAGATAAGCTCAAGCTCGAAGGCGATCTGAACTTATTACAAAGCTTTAGCCAATATCTACGTAGCATAGAGTTTGATTTTGCCGAACCCATTTCGCGTTATTTGGGTGACGGCCCCACTCACAAGCTCATCAGTACAAGCCATCAGGCAAAAGGTTTTGCACTTGAAGTATTGCGTAAAACCCGCTCCCATTTAGGGCAACTCGCTATCGAAGAGTATCGGCTTGCGCCCCATCGGATTGAACTTATTCATTTGTGCGATCAAATAGATGACTTAGTTAACGACACTCGCGCGCTCGAACAACGGATTGCCCAATTAAGAGACTCAATTAAGCCATGACCCTTGCCAGTATCCGCCGCGGTTATCATGTGATTAAGACCCTATTGCAATATGGGTTAGATGATGTTTTACCGCCAAAGATGACCCCTTGGTACTTTAAACTCGCCCGCAATAGTCTGTTTTGGATCCGTAATAAACACAAAGGTAAATCCGGTGGCGAGCGCTTAAAGCTAGCAATGCAAGAGCTTGGCCCTGTGTATATCAAGCTCGGGCAAATGCTCTCCACCCGCCGTGACTTACTGAGTGATGAATGGGCGACAGAGCTTGCCATGTTGCAGGATAAAGTCCCTCCCTTCGATGGCGCACTCGCCCGACTCGCGATAGAAGCAGAGCTTAAAGCACCAATCGAGACCTTCTTTAATGACTTTAATGAAACGCCATTAGCCTCGGCCTCGATTTCCCAAGTACATACCGCCACGCTTAAATCCAATGGCAAGGCCGTGGTATTAAAAGTGCTGCGCCCGAACGTAGAAACTAAAATCCAGGCCGATCTCCTGCTGATGTCGCAAACGGCGAAGGTCATCGATTATCTTCTTGGCGAAGGTAACCGACTACGCCCAGCCGAGGTGATTGAAGATTACCGCGTCACCATTTTAGGGGAGCTCAACCTTAAGCTTGAGGCCCTCAATGCCATTAAGCTACGTAATAACTTCCTCGACTCAGACGCGCTCTATATTCCTTATGTATATGAAGAGTTTTGTTATCCACGCTTGATGGTGATGGAACGGATTTATGGCATTCCAGTATCGGATATCGCTGCACTTAAGGCACAAGGCACAAACTTTAAACTGCTAGCCGAACGGGGCGTAGAGCTATTTTTCACCCAAGTGTTCCGCGATAACTTTTTCCACGCGGATATGCATCCGGGAAATATTTTTATCTCCCGCGAACATCCCGAAAATCCTTACTACATCGGCCTTGATTGCGGCATTATGGGCACGCTCAGCGAGGTCGATAAGCGCTATCTCGCGGAAAACTTCCTCGCGTTTTTCAATCGTGATTATCACCGCATCGCGCAACTGTATATTGAGTCGGGCTGGGTGTCGGAAAAAACCGATCTGCAAGCGTTTGAACAAGCCATCAAGGTCGTGTGTGAACCCATGTTTAACAAGCCCTTAGATGAAATCTCCTTTGGGCATGTGTTGTTAGAGCTGTTCCGTACCGCACGGCATTTTGATATCGTCGTGCAGCCTCAGCTCGTGCTGCTCGAAAAGACTTTGCTGTATATTGAAGGTTTAGGCCGTCAGCTTTATCCGCAGCTGGATCTCTGGCAGACCGCTAAACCCTTTTTAGAGCAGTGGATGGCCGAGCAAGTGGGACCTAAAGCCATGTTTAAAAAGGTATCCACAAAACTGCCATATTGGTCTGATAAACTTCCGGAATTCCCTGAACTAATTTATGACAACCTTAAATTAGGCAGGAAATTGCTGAGTTCTCAGCAACAAATGCTAGATAAGTATTTGAAATACCAGCAGCAAGCACATAAGAGTAATTACTTACTCATCACTTCTGCAATTTTATTGATCTGTGGCACGTTATTGTTCAACCAAGACGCTACACTGTTGAGCCCTTACGTGTGCCTGATTTCAGGTACGGTACTGTGGATTATCGGATGGCGATCTAGGCCAAAGAATCGTAAATTTTAGCTAGCACTAATTAATCAGAGGTTCATAATAGAACCGATATCAATTAAGAGGATACCTTCATGGGTGGCATTAGTATTTGGCAACTTCTTATCATCGCGTTAATCGTTGTCTTATTGTTTGGAACTAAGAAATTACGCTCTTTGGGTGGTGACTTAGGTGGTGCTGTTAAGGGCTTCAAAAACGCCATGTCTTCAGAAGAAGATAAAAAGGCGCTAGAAGACACTGAAGCGGCAAAACCAGTGCAAACAGCACAAACCGCACAACCAACTCAACAGGCGACTGAAAAGAAACCTGAGTCTCACAAAGAACAGGCGTAACTCTTTATGTTTGACGGTATCGGCTTTATGGAGCTGCTGCTGATCGGTGTTCTGGGGCTGGTCGTTCTTGGCCCCGAACGTCTACCGGTTGCAGTACGTTCAGTAACCAGTTGGATCCGCGCGATGAAACGCATGGCCAACTCAGTCAAAGAAGAACTTGAGCAAGAGCTAAAGATCGAGCAGTTGCACGCCGACCTCAAAAAAGCGGAGAGCAAAGGTTTATCTAACCTCTCTCCCGAGCTGCAAGAGTCAATCGATCAATTGAAGCAAGCCGCGCAGTCAGTGAATCGTCCTTACCAAGTGCAAGATATTCCCAGTGCACAGGAAAACCAGATCCACAATCCTGCAAGCCAAACGGTTTCTACCGAGGCGAGTCCAACTTCGGCTTCCTCCGCCCCACATAGTGAGTCCATTCAGGGCGAGGATACCCGTTCTAACCCGAAAGCTAACGGATAATTCATGTCGCAACAGCAGCCACTTATCAGCCATTTGCTTGAACTTAGGTCCAAGCTGCTTAAATCCATTGCCAGTGTATTGATTGTATTTATTTGTAGTGTGTATTGGGCAAATGATATTTACCATTACATGGCAATCCCTTTAATGCAGTCTTTGCCCTTAGGTGGCAGTATGATTGCGACCGATGTGGCCGCACCTTTCTTCGCCCCTTTTAAACTGACATTAGTTCTGTCATTTTTTGTGGCCGTACCCTATGTGCTCTTTCAAATTTGGTCCTTCGTAGCACCGGGTTTGTATAAGCATGAAAAACGCTTAGTTATGCCGCTACTTTTTAGCAGCACAGTGCTATTTTATTTAGGTATAGCCTTCGCTTATTACGTTGTATTCCCAGTTGTATTTGGCTTTTTTGCCAACACGGCTCCAGAGGGAGTACAAGTTGCAACCGATATCAGCAGCTATCTTGATTTTGTACTGAAATTATTTTTTGCATTCGGCTTATCCTTTGAGATCCCGATTGCCGTTGTTTTACTCTGCTGGGCCGGTGTGACAACACCTGAAGATCTCAAGCAAAAACGCCCCTATATTATTGTCGGCGCATTCGTGGTGGGTATGCTGCTCACACCACCTGATGTTATTTCCCAAACTATGCTTGCCGTGCCAATGCTGTTATTGTTCGAAGGCGGATTATTTGCGGCTCGTTTTTACAGTAAACCTGATGACGAGACCGATGAAGAACAACCAACGAATGACTAATGCCTCAATCGGCATTAGAGGAAAATAATAATAAGGAAACTGGGATGCGTTTAACTCTACTGACTGGTGCAGTGTTACTGGTATCTGCACAGGCTAATGCCGGTATTGAGCAGCAATTAACTCAATGTGCAGGGATAACGGACAAGCTCGAGCGCTTGGTATGCTATGACAACCTCGCAGCAAGCATTCAAGTCACCACAGTGACCAATAACACCACGGCACCGATAGCTGTCGCCCCCGTTGTCACTCCCGCAGCGGCCCCTGCAGCTTTGGCGACTGCAGCTCCTGTTGCTGCTGCCGCGACCAATGTCGAAGATAATTTCGGTATGGAAGTTAAACGCGTCCAAGAGAATACGACTGACAAAATTTATCTCGATGTGGAGTCAATAGCAGAAGATGCCTACGGTGCCTTAAAGATTACCTTTACCAATGGCCAAGTTTGGAAACAAACCGAAAACCGTAAATTCAATCTCAAAGTCGGTGAAAAAGTATTTATCGAAAAAGCTGCGCTTGGCTCTTTCTTAATGGGTACTGAGGATCGTAATGCTAAGGTGAGGGTAAAACGCCTAAAATAATGTCATCTTATATAGATATCGCTGTCAACTTGCTTGGCAGCGCACTCGAACCAGACATAGCGCAAATCATACAAGCAGCGGCGGACCAAGGGGTTTCGCCGTTAATTGTTATTGGCAGTGATTTAAGCGAAAGCGCGGCAGCCATTCAATTATGCCAACAGTATCCCAAACAGCTTTATTGCACTGCAGGTGTACACCCGCATCATGCTAGCGAATGGCAAACGAATTCCAAACAAACTCTCATAGATTTATGCCAAGCATCGCAGGTCGTTGCCGTTGGTGAATGCGGGCTAGACTATAATAGGGACTTTTCCCCCCGTCCGGCCCAGCGCAAAGCATTTATCGCCCAATTAGAACTGGCGATTGAACTTCAAAAACCCGTTCTGATGCATGAGCGAGATGCCCATAGTGATTTTCTCAGCATTGTTAGTGATTACCGCCCCCATCTTCGCGGCGCATTGTTACACTGCTTTACTGGCACTCGCACGCAAATGGAAGCTTATATCGATCTCGATTTACACTTAGGAATTACAGGTTGGGTTTGTGATGAAAGGCGTGGCCAAGAATTAGCAGCGCTAGTGCCCTTTATTCCAAAAGATCGTTTATTGATCGAAACAGATAGTCCTTATCTGCTACCGCGTAGCATGCGTCCTAAGCCTAAATCCAGTAAAAATAAACCCGAATATTTGCCTTATATTGCTCAGTATATTGCCAATCTACGCGGTGAAGATCCGGCTGAATTTGCAAAACAATGCTATCAAAATAGCCTAGCGTTTTTTAATTTGAGTCAACAGAATGGCTAAATTAAGTTGCTTATTGATTTTGCTTATCAGCATGCTCATATCATCTGGCAGCTTCGCAAGCATAATCAACATCAATGAACACACTCCGACGCCGCTCAGTCTAACACCTTGGCTAATGGTGACTCATCCCCATTCTGAAAGTCAGTTAGCGGATATTGAAGCACTTCCCAAGGCACAATGGCATAAGTTTACCAGTAAGGATATTCAACGTCTTAGCCTGCATAATTTTTGGCTGTCAGTTAATCTTAGTAGTAACAACGAAAGCCTTTCACGCATTCTTGCCTTAGATAATCCCTTATTAGATAAAGTAACTATTTACCATCTTGTAGATAACCAACTCGTCAACACAACGTATATGGGAGATACACTTCCCTATAAACAGCGTCCACTGCTGAGTAATATTTTTCTATACCCTTTTAAAATTAACACCAATGAACAACATACCTTTTATATACATATTGAAACCGAAGGCAATGCGGCCGTTCCTTTAAATTTGTGGTCGGCCAACGATTTGGCACAAATAGCGGAATCAACAGCTGTCGAACATGGATTTCAGCTTGGGGTACTCGCCGCCATCGGTATATTCAGTCTATTTATCGCGTTAGCTTCTGGTTCATTCAGTTACAGCTATTACTCCGGCTACGTCCTTAGCATGACTCTCTTAGTTGCTACGATTAATGGTTTCGCATTCCGCTTCCTCTGGCCTAATTGGCCAACATTGCAGCAACTGATGGTTCCTGTGCTACTCCCTTTAGTTATGGCTTTCGCCTTAATGTTTACCGAAAAAATTTTACAATTAAAATACTATAATCGCCGCATGCTATTGATGTGCCGTTATAGTGCCGTTTATATCCTTTTAATCTGTTTATTAGTCCCCTTTTTGCGTTATGGCACTGTACTTTACATTGAGATTATCTCGGTTGTCGTGCTCAGTATCATTATGATGATACTCGCAATTATTCAAGCCGCTAGAGGGCAAAAATTAGCCAAACTTTATACTGTTGGCTGGGTGAGTATGCTGACGGGTGCGTGCCTGAGTAGCTTACTGTATTTAGGCGTTATCGAGCTGAATATCAAACCTCAGACACCTGTAATGCTGGGGTTAACCTTTGAAATCATCTTTATGTCACTCGTGCTTGCTATCCGCTATAACGACGAACGTAAAGCCAAACAACGCATTCAACAAGAAGCACTAAAACAAGCACAAAAAATTCGTAGCGCACGTGAAGATGCATTAAAAGTAGAAGCAGAAACTAACGAAAGACTGGAACAAATGGTGCAAGAGCGCACTTTGGAACTTGAAATTACCCTGCGCGAATTGCATGAAGTTAATCAAAAGCTCACAGAACAAAGCACTATAGACAGCTTAACGGGGGCTAAAAACCGCAGTGCCTTCGATAAACGCCTATTAGCAGAAAGCCGTATAAGTCGTCGTCAAGAAACGCCAATAGCACTATTAATGATCGATATCGATCGATTTAAATCTATCAATGATCAATTTGGCCATTTAGCGGGTGATCAAGCCCTAAAACTTATCACGAAGACATTGCAGCAGCATTTAAAACGACCAACGGATCTAGTATCACGTTTTGGTGGAGAAGAGTTTGCTATTATTCTCCCCAATACCAACGCGGATGGTGCGCTTCAAGTCGCTGAAAATATAAGAGATGCAGTGACTAGTATCGGCCTTGAATGGGAAGGAAAACCCATACCACTCACCGTCAGTATCGGCGTGAGTGCCGACGTAATCTTGAATGAACAACACAGTACCGAATTATTAGAGCAGGCAGATAAAGCCCTCTATCAAGCAAAAAATAGCGGACGCAATCAAGTGAAATTGTATGCGCCAGCGCAAACAGAACCTAATTAGGAGTCTAATGTGAATATCATTACCAGTGCCTTTCCACAGCGCAGAATGCGCCGCATGCGCAAACATGATTTTAGCCGTCGCCTGATGGCAGAGAATCACCTAACAGTGAATGACCTAATCTATCCTATGTTTGTGCTCGAAGGCAGTAATCGCAGCGAAAAAGTCGCTTCAATGCCAGGTGTGGAGCGTTATTCAATCGACTTACTGCTCAAAGAAGCAGAAGAACTTGTTGAATTAGGCATCCCCTTAATTGCCCTCTTTCCTGTCACGCCAGCAGAGAAAAAGTCTCTTATGGCAGAAGAAGCTTACAATTCTGACGCACTAGTGCAACGTGCTGTACGTGAACTCAAAAAAGCCTTCCCACAACTTGGCATTATGACGGACGTGGCTCTAGATCCTTTCACGACCCATGGTCAAGACGGCATTATTGATGAAACAGGCTATATCCTGAATGACATCACTACAGAAATTTTAGTTAAACAAGCCTTGTCCCATGCCGAAGCGGGCGCTGATATTGTTGCGCCATCGGATATGATGGATGGCCGCATCGGCGCGATCCGTCAAGCACTGGAAGCAGCTGGCCATGTTAATACCCAGATCATGGCCTATTCAGCTAAATACTCTTCGAGCTACTATGGCCCATTCCGTGATGCAGTTGGCTCAGCAGGCAACCTAAAAGGTGGCAATAAGCATAGCTATCAAATGGATCCAGCTAACAGTGATGAAGCACTACACGAAGTGGCGCTCGATATCCAAGAAGGTGCTGATATGGTGATGGTAAAACCAGGTATGCCATATCTCGACATCGTTCATCGTGTTAAAACTGAGTTAGCTGTTCCTACTTTTGCTTACCAAGTGAGTGGTGAATATGCCATGCACATGGCCGCGATCCAAAATGGCTGGTTAGCTGAAAAGGCTATCGTCATGGAATCGCTACTATGCTTCAAACGTGCCGGTGCCGATGGCATTCTTACCTACTTCGCCAAACGTGCAGCACAGTGGCTAAAAGAAGCTAAATAATCGGGTTTAAAAACCAATGCTAAGCATAAAGGGCAGCCAAACGCTGCCCTTTTTATTAGCTCGAAGAAAGCCTTTGAAACTATTGCTCTGTCGGTCAAATCGATATGTAGGTAATAACTATCGTCATCGCAGAAGCGAATAAAAGGAAGTATGAATAGGAAGTAGTAATAGAGAGAATGAAATTACAAATGCCTAAAACAAAAAAGCCAGCTATTCAGCTGGCTTCATTGTTTAATTAGGCGCTTGGCGATGACCTACTCTCACATGGGGAGACCCCACACTACCATCGGCGCGATTGCGTTTCACTTCTGAGTTCGGGATGGGATCAGGTGGGACCACAATGC